>NZ_JABJWD010000006.1:0-56720 GCF_013155425.1 Gluconacetobacter entanii
CCGACAGATCATTCGCAGCGATGATTTATCTCACCGCCGCAATCATCAATTCGCGTTAATTCCCAACAGACCCCAAAAAGCTTCGAAAGATGCCGCCTTTCTGAAAAAAGGGGGCGCCTGAAAACGTCCATTATCCTACCGCGTCCATCAGAACACGCTGTTGAACGCGAATTGCGGGCACAGGACGCGCGCCGTGTTGTGCCCGGCGAACAATGCGGACACACCGGCAATGATGCCGAAACGCGGTGACCAGTTATATTCGATGGCCGGGGCGATCATCCAGTCGCCCGAAGCCTCGCCCGTGCTGCGTACCAGATGGCCCTGCGCATCGTGGCCATGGACGTACGCCCCGTCAGCCCAGTCGCGGGCGAGGTCCATCGCCAGCACCCATCTCTGGCTGATGCCGTATTCCAGCGAAAACCCACCCTCCCCATACATGCCGGGATGCGCCGCGCCACGAAATCCCGGCGTCGTGCCATAACTGCTGGTGTTGGTGATGCGTGCGGCACCCAGCGCGCGCCGCCATGTCCCCCATACCCGCAGGCGCAGCGCATGGTGCCCGGGCAGGACGTAGGTGGACTGCTCCGTCATGGCGAGGCGGAAGGTATAGGCCCCGCTGCCCACGCCGTCCTCGCTCCGGCCGAGGTTGCGGTAATCCCCGGTGGGAAAGGCGATGCCGGCAAAGATGCTGAGTGCGGGGATGAAACGCCGGGGATCCGCATTCAGGTAACGCCACATCAGGTCCACGGGCAGGTCGCCCATTTTCGCCCCGCTGGTGGTGTCGCCATGCCTGCGCCACCCGTAGCTGATGGTGGGTGTGGTCTGCACGCTGATGGAATCGGTAATTGCGTATTTGTACAGCGTGAAATTCGAAATCTCGCGCATGCCGTCATGGATGGGGCGACCATGTCCCCCGCTATCGAGGAAACCTGTCGGCGTGCTGTAGGTGAAATAGGGTTCCCACGCAAAAACGCCCTTCTGCGTCAGCGCGCCGGAGGGCGAGACGAGGGAGCCGGTATACCACTGTTCATACGTCCGTTCCTGCGCCTGTGACCCACCGGCCGTACCATTGCCGGTATTCGCTGCCCGGGCGTCACACAGCGGCAGCATGATGATGGCGGCAAAGGCAATCCATGCATGCCGCATGGCGCTGCATGGATGGCGCTGCGTAGTGGTCAGGCATCTGTCGGGTATGTGTCCATGGGGGGCGCCATGGTCTGTGTGGGCGGGCAATAGGCTGGACTCGATATCGCAGGACAGGCAGGGAACCCGTGTGGAAACAGGGCGGGCCTGTCCGTGCGGTTCATGATGGGAGGGGCTGCGGCGGGGCGCTGCATTTCAGGGCATCATGACGGTTCTTGCTTTCCACCACATATCCATGATCGCCCGCCTGTCGCGCTCCTGCGCCACGGGTCGGGCCGGGCAGGACCGGGTCAGGTCCTGCCATGGTGGGAAAGAAAAGATAAAAGCCCGGGTGAAACAACAGCTTAAAAAGAATGGCTGCCATTTCCCCCTGAAAGGTGGGTTTTATTTGCGCCGCAGCATGTACCATCCCAGCGCAAGGATGGCGCCGATGATGGGGGTCGCCGCGATCGTGGAGGTGCCGGCGGGATAGTCACACAGCATCAGGAACAGCACGCACACCAGAAAGCCGAGCGACAGCCATGCCGTGACGGGGGCGCCGGGCATGGGAAAGCCTGTGGGCGCGATCTCGCCGCGTGTAATGGCCTGGCGCAGCCTGATCTGGCTGAGCAGGATGAAGATCCACGTGCTGATGATGCCGACGGACGCGAAATTGAGGACGATTTCAAAGACCTGACTGGGCACGATGTAATTGAGCACCACGCCGATCAGGTAGATCGCAACCGTCAGCCCGATCCCCGCCGCAGGCACGGAATTGCTGTTCATGTAGGACAGGAAACGCGGTGCCGTGCCACCCAGCGACATGGCGCGCAGCACGCGGCCGGTCGAATACAGGCCGGAATTCAGGCTCGACAGGGCGGCGGTCAGCACGACGATGTTCATGACCGTGTCGATGCCCGGGATGCCCAGCGCCTGAAAGAACGTGACGAACGGGCTGACACCCGCATGATACGCCGTCCACGGCAGCAGGCAGACCAGCAGGATGACCGACCCGACATAGAACAGGCCGATGCGCCAGATGACGCTGTTGATGCTGCGCGGCAGGACGGTGCGCACGTCCTCGCACTCGCCCGCGGCGGTGCCGATCAGTTCGATCCCCGAATAGGCGAAGACCACGCCCTGCGTCAGGATCAGCGCGGGGATCAGCCCATGGGGAAACAGCCCGCCATTTTCGGAAATGAGGTGAAAGCCCGTGGTATGCCCGCCCACCGGCACGCGCAGGCCCAGCACCGCCGCACCGACGACAAGGAACAGCGACAGCGCCACGACCTTGATGAGGGAGAACCAGAATTCCATCTCCCCGAACCATTTGACGCCGATCATGTTCATGCTGGTGACGATGCCCATCGCACCCAGCGCGAACACCCATTGCGGCACATGTTCGAACGTGCCCCAGAAATGCATGTACAGCGCCACGGCGGTGATATCGACAATGCCCGTCATGGCCCAGTTCAGGAACGACAGCCATCCCGCGACGAAAGAGGCCTTCTCGCCAAGGAATTCGCGCGCATAGGACACGAAGCTGCCGCAGGTGGGGCGATACATCACCAGTTCGCCCAGCGCACGCAGGATCAGGAACGAAAAGAACCCGCACACCAGATAGACGATCGCAAGCGACGGTCCCGCGATCTGCAGTCGCGATCCCGCGCCAAGGAACAGGCCGGTGCCGATCGCCCCACCAATGGCGATCATCTGGATCTGACGTTTGCCAAGGCCCTTATGATATCCTTCGTCTTCCCCATCCGGCAGGATATGCACGTCGTCTTCGGGAGAGGGGGCGGGAGGGTTCATGCTTGTGTTTCCGATTGCCGATGGGAAATGGGGGCAGGGGACGAAAGGGCCTTTTCCCTCTCGATACGATAAAGGACCGGGGCAAGTGCCGCCCTCAGGTCCGGGGGATGGGGACTGTCATGTGGTGGTGGGACTGCGCTTGCCTCGATCCGTTCCAGCAGCAGCGCACGCGCACGTGGCATGTCGCCATCGCCCATGGCCTCCATGATGGCGGTGTGCGCTGCGTGCACTGCCCGGGCGGTATGGAACGTCGGTGTCGCGCGTGCAAGGCAGGATCGCGCCATGAGGGAGCGCATGCTTTCCGTCATCGCCGGATTGTGGATCAGGCGCGTCAGGCAGACATGGAAATCCGCCAGCAGGAAGCATGTGTGGCTGATGTCGCCATCTTCCAGCGCCGCGTGCTGCCGCGCAAGGTGATGGCGCACGGAGGCCGCATCCTGCGCCGACAGCGGGACCGTCAGAGTCAGGATGCCCGTCTGTATGATCCGCCGTGCCTCGCAGGTTGCGCGGATTTCGTCGCATCCCTGTTCGGGGATGAACCATCCGCGCTTCGCCACCACATGCACAAGCCCGCGTCCCTGCAGCCGGACCAGGGCCTCACGCACGGTTGCGCGCGACGCGCCAAAGGCGAAGGCAAGCCGCCCCTCGCTCAGGCAGGTGCCCGGCACAAGGCGGCGCGCCATGATGGCACGCAGCATAACACGCTCGATATACACGGGAAAAGCTTCGTTCATTGCCCTGTCGTGTTGTTCCGGGTTGCGCTCGAACTTGTCAGACATCTTCATGTCTGACAAGGGCACGGCCGTACTGCGGGGGCAGGCGGGGCCTGACAACAAATTGTGCCGCCCGGTGGGGTACGGTATCGAGGCGGGGCCATGCGCGAAAGCGCGGATCATGGGGTGTGATGGTGGTGCTGCGCGGACTGCTTTGTATGTTTCTGTTCCTTGTCGGGACGCTGTGCGCGGCCCATGCGGAGGACGAGCGTTTCGACGCCGACGAACTTGCGTCCGGCGCGCCCCGGTATTTCGTGCTGCGTGCGACCGACGCGCGCACCACGCACATGACGGGTGATGTGCGGCTGTCGGAAACGGCGCTGGATTTCACCAACGGCAGCAGGATGGACGTGCAGCCCGTCGATGCCGACATGCGCGACGGCCTTGTCTATCGTGTGCTGGACAATGAAAATCCGCTGATGCCGTCGGGCCGTCCCCTTTGTCCTGCGCCGCTGCACCCGCTCTACCTTGTCTTTGACAATACGGGCGGGCATGCGGCTTCCGGTCCGTCAGGCGACGATACGTATCACATGACGCTGTATTGCGGGTCGCGGCCGCTGGATTTCGCGCTGGTGGATCCCGCGCGGCGGGCGGCGGTGCTGACCTATCGCAGGACCACGGACACCAACTGGGCCCAGTCGGCGGACGAAGGGGGATATGTGCGCGGACAGGTGGAGGCGCATTGCCGTGCGACCCATCCCCCCGGCGTTCCGGGCGAACAGGTCTGCATCCAGCGCGAGGAGGAGGCCTATCGGCAGATCCTGCTGCTCAGGGCGCCATCGGACGCCCTGAAACGCTGCGGTTCGTACGTGACGGCGCGGGCGTCGCATGCGCAGGGCGAGGATGTCAGTTTTTCCAACATCCTGCACTGCCTCGGGCTACGTGACAGCCGTGCGGTGTTCGATTACTGCGCCATGCGGATCACGGGGCAGAAACGTCCCAATGACACGACCTTCTGGGACGGGCAGCCCGAACAGGCGCACGGGATATCGCTGTGTTTCAATGCGCTGGCGGCCCGCCAGGGACATAACTGACGTCGCGGCGGGGCGAGCGGATCAAGGGGCCGCGGTGCCGCACGATCAGCCGATCGGGTCGAGGATCATGATTTCAAGCGGCTTTGCCAGCAGCGGGGCAAAGCTTCGGGCCATCGCCTGGAAATGCGGGGTCTTTTCATGCTCCGCCAGTGCTTCGCGGCTGGCCCAGCGTTCGACGAACACGAAACGCGACGGGTTGGCGCTGTCACGATGGGGGACGTAGGCGTCATTGGCGGCCTCCGCACGTGATGGCGGGACGCAGGCAGCGATGGCGGCTTCCACCTGTGCTTCGCATCCGGGCCTGGCCTCCGCGATGGCGACGACGGTGATCTGCTTGCTCATGCACGACTCTCCATAAAATACCGGGACATGGTGCCCCGGATACAGGCCCGGCAAAGGTCGGACCATTGTCCCTATGTCCTGATGGGCCGGAAAGTTCAATGACGTGCGTCCCGCCGCCATCGCGGCGGTGGCCTCAGGCGACCTGCGGGGCTTCGACCTGGCTTGCGAATTTCTGCAGTTCCTCGTGATGGAGCACGAAGACACGGCTGCTTTTGCCAAGCTGTATCGCCTGCTGCGTGTATGGCGCGTTGGAGACGACAACCGCGATCCGTGCCGACAGGCCCGCGCGCGCCGCGATGCACTGGCGCACGATGTCTTCCTCCACCGGGCGGCGTTCGGTCCAGCACTGCACCACCATCGACAGGCCATCCTTCGTCGCCACGATCACCGTGGCGGCCTGTCCCGCGTTTGCGGACATGCGCGTATCCCAGCCCGCCTTTTCAAGCAGCCCCATGCAGTAGCTGACATACTGCGCGCACGTCATGTCCGCGTGGTAGGGGACAGGGGCCGTGACCAGGCGCAGGTCGGGGCGGGGACGTGCGCGTGTGGAAACGGCCTCGATGCAGACCAGCACCTTTCTTTCGATCGCGGCCCAGTACTGCTCCCGCCCCTCGTGGGCGAGGGCGGGCATAAGGGTCGTGCGGCAGAAACGGTCCACCTCGCGCTGCCATTGCTGCGCGGGGGCATGGCCATGGGCGGCTTGCCCCTCATGCGCGTGCAGGCGCCGCTGGATCAGCAGCCCGGCATTGCGTTCCACCAGCGCCGTGGCCTGGCGCAGGGCCGCACGCCGCCCCACGAATGCCATGATCATGCGATAGACAACCCACAATACCCATCCCGCCCCGAGGGCAAGCAGCGCGGAGAGCAGCATTGAGCCCAGTTTCTGGAACCCCCCGGTCATGAAGAACAGGTCCGTTGGTGCCGGCGGGTCGGTATGGGTGATGATGACCGGCGCGGCCTGCGGTGATACGGCGCTGTCGGTGGCCTGCGGGTCCGTGACGTCGGCGGGCTTTGCCGGTGCGGGCGCGGGTGTGGCGGTGTCGGCGGGCCTGCCGGATGCCGGGGGGGGAGCCGTGATGTCGGCAATGTCGGACGCCATGAAGTATAGCGGCGGCATCCCCGCGATCGGCGGGTTGCGCCGCAGCAGCGGAAGCCCGTTACGGTTGGCGATCTTTTCCCAGCGCATGTCGGGTGTTACGGTGTAGCACTGGCCCTGCACCATCGTGGCCTGCCGCCATTGGGGATCGGTCAGGTGCTGATTGGTCCGGTCGTTCAGGGCCTTCAGGGCGAAGTCATCGCCACAGGCGATACTCGGGTGCTTCACCCGGTAGGTGCTGCCGGCCTGGGCATGGACAGGCAGGCACAGAAGCAGACAGGCAAATGCCCATATCCGCATGTTTTTCTCCGTCTTGCCCCGTCCACCGCAGGGTTGGTGGCCAGCATATAGATGATTTCTGACGATTTGTGCGAAAACAACGCAGATATGCAGAAGATATCCATATCTGTAAAGTTGAGGGGCGGCCCCTTTCCGGCATGTGACCGCGTGCCGCGCACATAACATTTAAGCGAGGTCCGCGCCGCGCCACCCCGTTCCCCGGCGTTTGCGCGGCGGGCATGTGTCCACCGGATATCTGCCCCATCCCTTCGGGTATGGCGTACGGGGTGTTCCTGTCGGAACCTGCGGGCGGTTTTTGGCGGACGTGGGCGGGACAGGGCGCATGGATAATCAATTTCTGGTGGCACTCGCGCGGCATCCTGCGGTCCGGGACGCGCTGGGACGCTGTTACGGCCGTGCCGACATGATGCTTGATGCCGGGTGGGAACAGGTGGCCGACGGGATGAAGGCGGTCATGCGCGGAATCGGGTGCGAGGTCATCTTTACCTCCCCCGCCACGCGCTGCCGCCTTGTCGCGCAACGGATCGCAACTGCGCTGGGACTGGAAATCCGCATTGACGAACGCCTGCACGAACTGGATTTCGGCCGGTGGGAAGGCATGCTGTGGCGTGACGTGCCCCGCCCCGCCCTTGATGCATGGGCCAGCGATGTGGAGGGGTTCACCTTCCCGGAAGGCGAGAATGGCCGCGCCCTGCGCGCGCGCGTGGGCGCGTTCTGGGACGATATCGTGCGGCAGGGGCGTGCGTGCGCGGTGGTCACGCATGGGGGGCCGCTGCGCCTGATGCGTGCGCTGGCGCGCGGGGATGTGGCCTCGCTCCTTGCGGATGCCCCCCCGATGGGCAGCGTCCATGTCATGCAGGCGCGCGCCCATCCCGTCCCCATGGCCGGAGGTGGCGCTCCCGGCATGGCCATGCCCTCCCTGACCTGACCCCGCGGCAGTCACAAAGGAATGTCCCTTATGCAAGGGCCGCAGGTATGGCCGCCAGCAGGACACATTCCCCAAGGCACGCCACGGCGCCGAGCACATCGCCCGTCTGCCCGCCCACCTGCCGGTAGGCAAGGGCCGCCATCGCGCTCCCCATGGCCAGTGTGACGAGGATCGCCCATCCCCCCGCCCATGCGCCAAGCAGCCACGGCGCAAGCCCGAGCGGCGGCAGCATGCATGCCGCCAGCGCGGGCAGGGGGATGCGCGTCATCGTGCTGGCCAGCCCATCGGTGCGGGCGGGGGGCAGCGCGGCCAGCACGCCCGCCATCGCCACGCGCGCCAGTGCGCCTGCGACCGGCAGCACCAGCAGCGCCAGCCCCGCCGGAAGGGTGCTGATCGCCCCCACGCGCGCCAGCAGCGCAAGGCAGAGCGCCATCATCCCGTAACTGCCGATGCGGCTGTCGCGCATGATCTCCAGCTTGCGCGCGCGTGTTTTCCCGCCGCCAAACCCGTCCGCCATGTCCGCCAGTCCGTCCTCATGCAGGCCACCGGTCAGCAGCAGTTGCGCCGCCACCGCAAGGGCCGCGGCAGGCAGCGGCGCGATGCGCAGGTGCGACAGTGCGATGAACATTCCCGCGCCAAGCAGGCCGCACACAGCACCGATGGTCGGCCATGTCCACACGCTGCGCGTCATGGAATACGGCAGTCCGTCGCGCGCCAGCACACCCACCGGCAGGCGTGTCAGCAGCCCCACGCCGCAGACGATATCCGCGCGCAGGCGTGCCAGCGCGCCGGTCATGCGCGGCCGCTGACCCGTGCCTGTGCGAAGGTGGCCATGCCGGTATGGCACGCAAGCGCGCTGCGCAGCAGCGGGATGACCAGCGCAGCGCCCGAGGCCTCGCCCAGGCGCAGGCCGAAATCCAGCAGCGGCGACAGCCCCAGCGCGCGCGCCAGCACCACATGCCCGCTTTCGGCGGAACAGTGCGACAGCACGGTGTGATCCAGCCCACGGGCATGCAGGCGCGCCAGCGGGGCGGCGGCGGCGGTGCAGACAAACCCGTCCAGCACGACCGGAATCCCGCGCCACCGCGCGGCAAGGACCGCGCCCATGATCGCCGCGAGTTCGTATCCCCCCAGCATCCGCGCCACCAGCAGCGGATCGTCCAGCACGCCTTCATGCAGGGCCAGCGCACGGTCGATCACGCTGCCCTTGTGCACGACGCCCGCCCGGTCCAGCCCGGTGCCGCGCCCGGCCCACTGCGCCCCGTGACCACCGAACAGGCCCGCAGCAACGGCGGACGCCGCCGTGGTGTTGCCGATTCCCATCTCGCCAAGGCACAGGAGGTCGGTTTCCTCCCCCACGGCGTTCATGCCGGTGGTGACGGCGTTAAGGAACGCGGCCTCGGTCATGGCGGGGGCGCGGGTGAAATCCGCCGTGGGATGCAGGTCCATCAGGGGCACGACCCGCAGTTCGGCCTGCCCGATCCGGGCGATCTGGTTGATGGCCGCGCCCCCGGCCTCGAAATTCGCCACCATCTGCGCGGTGACGCTGGCGGGCCAGGGGGAGACGCCCTGCGCCACGACGCCATGGTTCCCGGCAAAGACGATGATGCGCACATGATCCAGCGTCGGGCGCGCACGCCCCTGCCAGCGGCCCATCCATGCCGTCAGCCGTTCCAGCCGCCCGAGGCTGCCCGGTGGTTTCGTCAGCGTCAGGTCGCGTTCGGCGATCAGGGCGTCAATGCTGGCGTCGGGGGGCGGCATGTCGCGGCATGCGGCGCGGAGTTGCGTCATCGACGTCAGGCGCTGCGGAAGGGAAGCTGCCGTGGCAGCGCTGGAGGCATGGGGTGGCATAGACGCAGTTGTGTGGTCTTATGCCGCGCGATGCAAGATGGCGGAGGGGTTTAATGCAGGCTTCGGATGGGACGGCGGGTGCCGCGTGCGGCATGGCGGGCGCCGTGCTGGTGCTGGGTGGGGCGCGTTCGGGAAAAAGCAGTTTCGCCGAAGGGGTTGTCACACGCTGGCCACGCCCATGGACCTATGTTGCGACGTCACGTGTGTATGACGCGGAAATGCGCGAACGCGTCGCCCATCACCGTGCCAGTCGGGCCGAAGGCTGGGACACGGTGGAGGAGGCGCGCGACATCGCCCCGGTGCTGGACGCGGCGGGCGCCCGGCCCGTGCTGGTGGACTGCCTGACGCTGTGGCTGACGAACCTGCTGCTTGACGGGTGCGATATCGTGGCCGCGCGCGAGGGGCTGCTGTCCGCCCTGCGGCGCAGGGCCGGCCCCACGGTGCTGGTGGGGAACGAGGTCGGATTGGGCATCGTGCCCGACAATGCGCTGGCGCGCCGTTTCCGTGACGAGGCAGGCCTGCTGCATCAGGCCATTGCGCGGGAGGCCGGGCACGTGGTGTTTGTGGCGGCAGGTTTGCCGATGGAGATGAAATGACCGATATGCCCGACGCGGAACGCCACCGCGAGAAGATGCGCAAGCGCAAGGAAGTGCAGGACCGCGAGGTCGCGGCCAAGGCGGTGGAGAAGGGGCTGCTTGCGGTCCATACCGGCCCCGGCAAGGGCAAGTCCACGGCGGCGTTCGGCATGGCGCTGCGCACGGTGGCGCATGGCGGGCGTGTGGTGGTGATCCAGTTCATCAAGGGCGCATGGAACACGGGGGAGCGCATCGCGCTGGAAAAATTCGGCGACCTTGTGGAATGGCATGCGCTGGGCGAGGGATTTACATGGAACACGCAGGACCGCGCCCGCGACATCGCCGCGTGCGAACGCGCATGGGAACAGGCGCGCGCGGCCCTGCGGCGGGAGGATGTGGCGCTGGTGATCCTCGATGAACTCAATATCGCGCTGCGCTACGACTACCTGCCGCTGGAGGAGGTCATCGCCGACATCGCCGCACGTCCGCCGATGCAGCATGTCGTCGTCACGGGCCGCAACGCGCGCCCGGCCATGATCGCGGCCGCCGACCTCGTGACGGAGATGGGGCTGGTGAAGCATCATTTCAAAGATGGCGTGAAGGCGCAGGCCGGGATCGAATTCTGATGGCGCGCGCGCTGATGTTCCAGGGCACGGGATCAAGCGTCGGGAAATCGGTGCTGGTCGCGGGCCTTGCCCGCGCGTGCGTGCGGCGTGGGGTGCGAGTGCGGCCGTTCAAGCCGCAGAACATGTCCAACAATGCCGCCGTCACCGCCGATGGCGGCGAAATCGGCCGCGCGCAGGCATTGCAGGCGCGTGCCTGCGGTGTGGCGCCGGGCGTGGACATGAACCCCGTCCTGCTCAAGCCGCAGGGGATGACGGGATCGCAGCTCGTGGTGCGCGGGCAGGTGCGCGGGCAGGTCCATGCGCGCGATTTCCAGTCCTTCAAGCGTGGCCTGATGCCCGAGGTCCTGCAGTCCTTTGCCCGCCTTGCCGATGAATGTGACCTCGTGCTGGTCGAAGGCGCGGGTTCCGCGTCGGAGGTCAACCTGCGCGCCGACGATATCGCGAACATGGGCTTTGCGCAGGCGGCGGACATTGACGTCGTGCTGATCGGCGATATCGACCGGGGCGGCGTGATCGCAAGCCTCGTCGGCACGCAGGCCGTGCTGGATGCACGCGATGCCGCGCGGATCCGTGGGTTCATCGTCAACCGCATGCGTGGCGACCCGTCCCTGTTCGCCGATGGCATGGATGCGATCGCACGTCATACGGGGTGGGCCGCGCTGGGGCTTGTGCCATTCCTTGACCGCGTCCGCGACCTGCCGGCGGAGGACGCGGCCGACCTGCGCGCGGGACGCACTGGGCATGGGCGCATGGGGCAGGGGACGTTGCACGTGGTCGTGCCATGGCTGCCGATGATCGCCAATTTCGATGACCTCGACCCCCTGCGCGCCGAACCCGGTATCGTCCTGACGGTTGTCGCGCGCGGGCAGCCATTGCCGCCATGCGACCTTGTGGTGCTGCCGGGGTCGAAGGCGACAATCGCCGACCTTGCCGCCCTGCGCGGGGAAGGGTGGGATATCGACATCCTTGCCCATGTGCGTCGTGGCGGGCATGTGCTGGGGATCTGTGGCGGATACCAGATGCTGGGCCATCATGTGGCCGACCCGCAGGGGATCGAGGGACCGCCCGGTCGCGTTGCGGGACTTGGGCTGCTGGATGTGCAGACCGTGCTGTCGGGGGACAAGCGGCTGGAAAACGTGTCGGGCAGGCTGCTGCCCGAAGGCGTTGCGGTGCGCGGGTATGAAATGCACATGGGCGTCACCGACGGGCCGGACCATGTGGATCGTCCCCTGATCGACCTTGGCACGCATGCCGATGGCGCAGTTGCGCGTTCGGGGCGCGTGTGGGGCAGTTACGTGCACGGGCTTCTGGCCGATGGCGCGGCGCGCCGGGCGCTGCTTGCACGGCTTGGCGCGCAATCAGGCGGGCGCGACCATGATGGGACGGTGGAAGATGCGCTCGACGCGCTGGCCGATCATCTGGAACGCCATGTCGATATCAGCGCCCTGCTGGAACTGGCGCGCCCGGTTGCCTCATGACGGGCGACGTGCGCGCCACGCACGGCGCAGCATGACCGATAGCGCCACAAGCACGCCGCCCTGCAGCATGCAGGCGCGGCGGTACAGCGCGAGCGCACGGTCAAGGTCGTGCGGCGTCAGGTCCGCGCGCCCGTCACCGACCCATGGTTCGTGGGAGACCACCCCGTTATAGGAACGCGGTCCCGACAGGCGCACGCCCAGCGCACCCGCCATCGCCGCCTCCGGCCATCCGGCATTGGGGGAGCGGTGGTGGCCCGCATCGCGCCGCAGGATGCGCCATGCCCCGCGCGCATCCATGTCCGCCATGGTCATGGCGGCAAGGAGGATCCACACCGCCGACAGCCGTGATGCGGGCAGGTTCACAAGGTCATCCAGCTTTGCCGCGGCAAAGCCGAAACGGTCATGGCGTGGCGTGCGGTGGCCGATCATGCTGTCGGCGGTATTGACCGATTTGTAGAACACCGCCCCCGCCGGGCCGCCCAGCGACATCCACAGCAGGGGGGCGACGATACCGTCCGAGAAATTTTCGGCCAGTGTTTCCACCGCCGCGCGCATGACCGCCGCCTCGTCAAGCTGCGCGGGATCGCGTCCGACAATATGGGAAACTGCCGCGCGCGCCTGTGGCAATCCCTGCCGCGCGGCGATGGAGACGGCGCGCACATGCTCCCACAATGAACGCTGCGCGCTTAGCGAACTGCCGAGGATTCCGCCCGCGATGATGGCAAGTGGTGGCGGCAGGCGGCGAAAGGCGAGCACCTGCACCAGCGCCACGGTCGCGCACGGGACGGTCGCGATGATCGACATTGCCACAAAACCGTTCCGGTACCTGACAGGATCGGAATCCGTGTCGCGGTTCAGTCGCCGGTCCAGCATGTCCGTCAGCCGTCCGATCCACATGACGGGATGGCCGATCCGTTGCACCAGGCGCTGCGGATATCCGGCAACGGCGTCGCATGCCGCGGCGATGGCAGTCGTCGAAAGGTTGCGGCCAGGGAAAAGGACGATCTTCATGGGCGCGCAATATTGTGCCGCACGGGTATGGTCAAGGCAGGCGAACGAATATGTCCAACCTGTACACATGGCTTGTCTGTTCCCAGCGTGGGGCAGAAATGTCCGCAGGGGGAATGGAAATTCATTTCATATCAAAAAACTGATGATTTTATCATCGGATATAGAAAATTCGTGATGGCGGCCATCCTGGCGCGATACTGCCGCGTCATGTTTTTACGTTCCGGATTGTTACGCTTGATATTAAGAAAAACAGCCGGATTATTCCACATTCGCTTGACATTGTCAGGTTTCGCGTCGCAATGAAGGAACATTCTGGTATATCCATAATGTCCCAGTTGCGTGTTTTGTAATGTCAGCCCAACAGCAGGTCACTGCGATGAAAAGCATCGTCGGGGCGTGATCTGTCATCCGGTCGGGAACGGTGCGGGCGGTGCCGATTGCGATGTCATGCACCGGGTTGATGATGGGATACATACATTTATATTCTCAAAGGTGGAGTGTATGGCAGACAACAAAAAGGCAACCGTTCGCAAGGGACGGCGTACGGTAGCCGCAGGCGCATCCCGTCGCGCCAGGGCCGTCGAGGAAGCTGAAATCGTGGAACAGAAAGTGTCCGCTCCGAAAAAGCGCCCTGCACGGAAGAAGAAAACCGAAACCGTGCCCCAGGCCGAACCCGTCCAGATCGAACTGATCGAGGAAGTGGTCGAAGCCGTGCCGGCGCGCAAGGGCAAGGGCCGTCGCAAGGCCGCCGCAACGACAGCGCCCGCCGCCCCGGTCGGGGACAGCGTGGCGGAAAAGAAAACCACCACCCGTCGCAGGCGCGCCACCCCTGCCGCCGTGGCGGAAGCACCCGCTGCGGCAGAGGTGAAGCCGCGTCGCCGTCGTGCCGCAGCCCCCGTACCGGTTGAGGAACCTGCCGCACCGGTCAGGAAAGTCCGCAAGCGTCGCGTGGCAGCACCCGCCCCGGTGAAAGTCGAGGTCGAGGCGGTGGAAGTCGCGGCGCCTGCACGCCGCACCCGCAAGGCGAAGGCAAAGACGGCCCCTGTGGAGGCGGTTGCCGCCCCCGCGCCGAAGCGTGCGGCTCGCCGGAAGGCGGCCGTGGCCGATGTGGCGGAGGAACCCGCCCCCGCGCCAAAGGCGACCCGTAAGACACGCCGCACCACAAAGGCGGCAGACGCGGAAGAAGTCGCGGTGCCAGCACCCGCGCGCAAGGCCACCAGAACCCGCACGGCAAAGGCGCCCGCGAAAAAGGCCGCCCCCGCGAAGGCCGAGACGGCCGCCGCACCCGCGCGTCGCACGAAGGCGGCCGAGCGTGCGCCGAAGGTGAAGCGTTCCGCCGTGGAGGCATGGCGCGAGGCCCGTGCGCTGCGCAAGCAGGTGCGCCTTGAACGTCTGGCCGCGGAACGCAAGGGACGCTGATTCCGCCACCACTATTCTGATGGACCCTTCCCGCGCGTCGCCTGCTGCTGGCACGCGGGTGGGAGATACTGTCCCCGATGATGCGACCCGCCCCGTGTGGCGGGTCGTTTCATTTTCGGGACGAATGGTTCAGGATATGACAATGATTTGCTGGCATGGATCGGCCAGTATGGGGCAGGCATGGCGATGTCCCCCTTGCATCCAGACCGTAATGATGGAGACATGACATCTCGATGAACAGGTCGCATGCCCTCCCTTCCCGTCGCACGTTCATGCAGGTCATGGCTGGCACCACCGCACTGGTGGCGATGCCGTATGGCGTGGCGCGTGCCGGTGCCCCCACGGCCGGTATGTCCCATACGCCGGTATTCTTTGACGCTGCCGAATGGAAATTTCTCAACGCCGCGTGTGCGCGCCTGATCCCGCATGATGCGCTCGGGCCGGACGGGGTGGCGCTTGGCGTGCCGCGCTTCATCGACCTGCAGATGGATACGCCCTATGGCCGGGGGGAGATGTGGTACATGCACGAACCCTTTGTCGAAGGGCCGGCCAACCTTGGCTACCAGTTGCCCTATCCCCCGCGGGAGGTCTATCGCCGGGGGATCGCGGGCGCCAATGCATGGTGCCAGCACAATGATGGTGCGGATTTCGCCGCCCTGTCCCCCGAACGTCAGGATGAAGTCCTGGCCATGATGGAAAAGGGGGAAATGATGTTTCCCGACCTGCCCGCCGCACAGTTTTTTGAACAGTTGCTGTCCAATACGATGGAAGGCGCGTTTGCCGATCCCATCCATGGCGGGAATGCCGGACTGCGGTCATGGACCATGATCGGCTTCCCCGGTGCGCGTGCCGACTTCATGGACTGGGTGGACCAGTATGGCGTGAAATATCCGCTGGGGACCGTCTCGATTTCCGGGGAGACCGCCTGACATGGATGATGCAACGCGACTGAAACCCGTCGATGTCGTCATTGTCGGGGGTGGCTGGGCCGGTTCGATCATGGCCAAGGAAATGACCGAGGCCGGGCGCAATGTCGTCATGCTCGAACGCGGTCCCGACCGCAGCACCGCCGTCGAGGGGGCCTATCCCGGTTCGATTGATGAACTGGAGGGCAATTTCCGCTATCGCCTGTTCCAGGACCTTTCGAAAAACACCGTTACAATCAGGAACAATATCCACCAGCGCGCCCTGCCATACCGGCGCATGGCCGCGTTCCTGCCGGGCGAGGGCGTCGGCGGCGCGGGCCTGCACTGGTCTGGCGTGCATTTCCGCATGCCACCCGATGACCTTATCCTGCGTTCGAAGGTGATCGAGCGGTATGGAAAATCCTTTATTCCCGAAGGCATGAACCTTCAGGATTACGGCGTCACCTATGACGAACTGGAACCATTTTTCGACCGCGCGGAAAAGGTGTTCGGCACGTCGGGGGAACCTTACAAGATCAATGGCAAGGTGGTGGGGCAGGGCAATGTCTTCTCCCCGTCGCGTTCCGGGCCGTTCCCGCTGCCCGCGCTCAAGGACGTCTATAGCGCGCACCTGTTCCGCAAGGCCGCGACGGAGGCGGGCTTCCATCCCTATTCCATGCCTGCGGCCAATGCATCGGCGCAGTATACCAATCCCTATGGCGCGCAGATGGGGCCATGCAATTTCTGTGGATATTGCAGCGGTTATGCCTGCTACATGTATTCCAAGGCATCGCCCAACGTAAACATCCTGCCGGTCCTGCGGCGTGACCCGCTGTTTGAACTGCGCACGCATGCCAATGTCCTGCGCGTGGAGATGGACAGCACGAAAACCCGTGCCACGGGCGTGACTTATGCCGATCGCGAAGGGCGGACATGGACGCAGCCTGCCGAACTGGTGATCCTCAGCGCGTTCCAGTTCCATAACGTCCGGCTCATGCTGCTGTCGGGAATTGGGAAACCTTATGATCCTGTCGCCAACGAAGGCGTCGTGGGGCGTAACTTCGTCTACCAGAACGTGACGACCAGCATGGTCTGGCTGGATCAGGGGATCGAGACCGAACAGTTCGTCGGTACCGGCGGTGGCGGTGTCGCATTCGATGATTTCAACAGCGAAAATTTCGACCATGGCCCGCTGGGATTTGTCGGGGGATCGCCCGTATGGGTGAACCAGGCGGGGGTGAAGGCCATCGCCGCGGCACAGGCGGGCGGCCCGCCGGGCACGCCGCGCTGGGGCAGTGCGTGGAAAAAGGGACTGGTCGATACCTACCGCCATTCCCTGCGCATCGATGCGCACGGGGCGAACATGGCCTATCGCGATGTGTTCCTCGACCTCGACCCGACATGGAAGGACGCCTATGGCCTGCCTCTGCTGCGCATGACGTTCGACTGGAAAGACAACGATATCCGCATGAACCGTTACGTGGTGGACCGCATTGGCGATGTGGCGCGTGCGATGGGCGCGCGGCAGGTGCAGTTGACGAAGCGGGAATTCGGCGTGCCGTTCGACACGCGCAAATACCAGACCACGCATCTGGGCGGTGGCGCGGTGATGGGGACGGACCCGAACACCAGTGCGCTCAACCGTTACCTGCAGGTGTGGGACGTGCCGAATGTGTTTGTCATCGGCGCCAATGCGTTTCCGCAGGGGACGGGATACAACCCGACCGGCATGGTCGCGGCCCTTGCCTACTGGGCGGCGCATCATATCCGGCAGACCTACCTGAAAAATCCCGGCCCCCTGGTGTCACTGTGAAGGGGGGGCGTGTCCTTGCCCTGCTGCTGGGGCTTGCCGGATGGGGCGCTGCTCCCGCGCGGGCGGCGGATGACGCCGGGGAGCAGGCGCAGGTCACAGCGGGGGAGTATGTGGCGCGCGCCGCGGACTGTTCCGCGTGCCACAGCCTGCCGGGCGGGAAGCCCTTTGCCGGGGGGCTGGCGTTCCACCTGCCGATGGGCACGATCCGCGCGTCCAACATCACGCCCGATCCCAAGGCGGGTATCGGCAGCTATAGCGAGGTGGAATTCGCCCGCGCGGTGCGTCAGGGGATCCGCCGTGACGGGGCGACGCTGTATCCGGCCATGCCCTATCCGTCCTATGCGCACATGACGGATGCGGATGTGCATGCGCTGTATGTCTATTTCATGAAGGGCGTTGCCCCTGTCGCCACCCCGGTTGCGCCCAATGACATTGTCTGGCCGCTGTCGATGCGCTGGCCGCTGGTGGCGTGGCGGATGATGTTCGCCCCGTCGGGTGCGCAGGGCGTGCGGACTTTCGCCGATCCGCAACTGGCGCGCGGGGCCTACCTGGTGGAGGGGCCGGGCCATTGCGGGGCCTGCCATACGCCACGCGGCATCGCGATGCAGGAAAAGGCCCTGACGGCGGTGGACGGGCCACTGTACCTGTCGGGCGGCAGCGCGGTGGACGGGTGGAATCCCGTCAGCCTGCGCGGGGAAATGCGCGAGGGCCTTGGCCGGTGGAGCGAGGAGGACATCGTGACCTTCCTGCAGACCGGCCGCGTCATGCATGCCGCCGCCTTTGGCGGGATGACGGATGCGATCCGCCACGGCACGCAGCATCTGAGCGATGATGACCTGCGGGCGATCGCCCATTACCTGAAATCCCTGCCGCCCGCGCACCCGCAGGCGCGCGCGTGGCAGTATGATGAAACGACGGGCCGCTCCCTGCATGCCGGCGACCTGTCGGCGCGTGGCGCGCGGGCCTATGTCGATAACTGCGCCGCCTGCCACCGCACCGACGGGCGTGGCTATCCCACGACGTTCCCGCCGCTTGCGGGAAATCCGGTGGTGATGGATGCCTCCGCCACGTCGCTGATCCGCATCGTGCTGACGGGCAGTGTGCTGCGCGCCACCCATCAGGCGCCGTCCGCCTTTGTCATGCCCGGTTTCGCGGCACGCATGGACGACCGGGCCGTGGCCGACGTGGTCAGTTTCATCCGCCAGTCATGGGGCAATGACGTGCCGCAGGTCAGCGCGGCGGAGGTCGCGGAGGTGCGGCGTTCCCTGAAAGGCAGCGGGGACGCCCCCCCGGCGCGCCAGCCCCTGAACTGATCGTGATGGGGCGGGGCGGTTGTCCCTGCCGTGAGGCTCCGTCACTGTGGCGGGGAAGGGCAGGCGGCTTCCTGATGAAGTTATAAAAGTTTTTTTGGGTGTCGCCTTTTGATTGAAAAAGGCGACGTTCTTTCGAAGCTTTTTGAAAAAAGCTTCACCAAAAACTTCTTTGGATTTTCAGGCAGGATGGCAAGCGGGAAAGGAACACTCATGAAGCGTCGTTCATTACTGGGGACAGCCGTTTCCATGGGTGTTGCCGCAGCACTGGCGCGTGCGGCGGGACGCGCCCATGCCGCCCCCGTCGCAACAGAGGGCACGAACCGCGATCACGGCCTCAATTCGGCAGGCCCGTTCGAGGTCGTGGCACGTTTTGACGGTCCCGGCCCATCAGGGGTTGCGGTGACACCGGGACGGCGCATCTTTGTCGGCTTCCCCCGCCATGCCGTCAACCATACGGGGGCCACGCTTGCGGAACTGCGCGATGACGGGCTTCATGCCTATCCCGATGCGCAATGGAGCCTGCCGTCGGACCGCCCGCCCGCGCAGCGCCTGATGTCGGTCCATGGCATGACCACCGATACGCGCGGGCGGCTGTGGTGCATTGACGATGGCAAGCTCGCGGGGCTGCCGCTGGCGCCGGGGGCGGCGAAGGTGATCGGGATTGATCCCGCCACCAACACGATTTTTTCCAATATCGTGCTGCGTCCCGGTATCGTCCTGCCCGACAGCCACATGAACGACCTGCGCGTGGACCTGACGCATGGGGCGGCGGGGACGGTGTATGTCACGGACTCCTCGTTCGGCATGTCGCCCGCGCTGGTTGTGGTTGACATCGCCACCGGGCGGCAGCGCCGGGTACTGGCGCAGCATCACGCCACACAGGCGGAGCGCGGTTTCATGGCCGTGGTCGAAGGCCGCCCGCTGGTGTTCGATCCCCCCCGGCACAAACCCGCCTTCGTCTGGGGCGGGGCGGACGGAATTACGCTCTCCCCCGACAGTGGCACGCTGTATTTCTGTCCGCTGACCAGCAGGCGGCTCTACAGTATTCCCACGGCGCTCCTGTCCGACTTTTCCACGACCGAGGCGCAACTGGCGCAGGCCGTGCGTGACGAAGGGGAAAAGGGCGTGGCCGACGGGCTTGCCACCGATGGGCAGGGGCGCATCTACACCACCAATTTCGAACATGACGCCATCTTCCGCCGCAATGTCGATGGGTCGTTCGACACCATGGTGCGCGATCCGCGCGTGCTGTCGCCGGACGGGATCTTTGTCGATGGTGGCGACGTTTATTGCACGCTGGGGCAGTGGAACCGGCTTGGCGGGCTGAACGGGGGGCATGACCTGCGGGTGCCTCCCTATTACCTGATCCGCTTTCCCACGGACCCGGCGGCAGCGGTCGATGCGCTGCATGTGAAATAGGCACGCCCCTTTCCCTTTGGGACGAATTGCGGCAAAAATCCCGGTCATGAATATTATGTCGCGCATGATGATGCCCCTGATCCGGCGCCTTGATCCCGAGGACGCCCATCAGCTTGCCCTCAATGCCCTGCAACTCGGGCTTGGCGGCGTATCGGACCCGGCCCGGGACGATCCCGCCCTGTCGATTCGCGCCATGGGCCTGCGGTTTCCGAACCCGATCGGCATTGGTGCGGGGTTCGACAAGAACGCGCTGGTGGTGCGTCCGTTGTCGCGTTCGGGCTTCGGTTTCGTGGAGGCCGGGACCGTCACCCCGCGCCCGCAGCAGGGCAATCCGCGTCCGCGCCTGTTCCGCCTGACGGAAGACCGCGCGATCATCAACCGCATGGGCTTCAACAACCAGGGCATCGACCGCTTTGCCGTGCGCATGGCGCGCCTGCACCGCGTCAGCGCGTCGGGCCGGCATGTGGGGGCAAAGGTGCCGGTGGGCGCGAACCTTGGCATCAACAAGACCGGCGCGGACCCGGAGCGCGACTATCCCCTGCTGGTCAGCCGCATCAAGAATTATGTCGATTACATCGTCATCAACCTGTCATCGCCCAATACGCCGGGCCTGCGTGACCTGCTGGAGGCATCGCGCCTGAAATCCATCCTTGATGCGATTGCCGCCGCCCATCCCGAACGTCCGCCGCTGCTGGTCAAGCTGTCGCCCGACATGGCGCGCGACGATATCCCCGATGTGGTGGAGGCCGCGATCGCGGGCGGTGCGCAGGGCCTGATCGTCACCAACACCACGATCTCGCGCCCGCGCAGCCTGCGCAGCGCCTATGCCACGGAAACCGGCGGCCTGTCGGGGCGTCCGCTGACGCCGCTGTCGTGCGATACGCTGGCGCACGTGTCCCGGGCGGCGAAGGGACGCCTGACGCTGGTGGCGTGCGGTGGTATCGAAAGCGGTGCGGACATTGTGGAGCGCGTACGCATGGGGGCCGACCTTGTGCAGCTTTATACCGCCTATGCCTATGAAGGGCCGGCGATCCTGTCGCGCCTGAAGCGCGAGACGCTGACGGCGTTGCGCCTGCAGGGGTTCGAAACCCTGTCCGATGCGAAAGGAACCGCCCTGTCGTGAAGGAAGCCAGCGGAATCGCCCCTGTGGCGGATCGGTATGACGGGTATATCGTTGACCTGTGGGGCGTCATCCATAACGGCGTCGCCCCGTATCCCGGTGCGCCGGAATGCCTGCGGCAGCTACGCAAGGCGGGCAGGCGGGTGATCCTGCTGTCCAATGCCCCGCGCCGGTCCGACACGGTGCAGCGGGGCCTGCGGGCGATGGGCATTGGCGACGACCTGTATGAAGGGCTGATGACCAGCGGCGAATGCACGCGCCGGATGCTGCAGTCGCGCACCGACCCATGGTTCGCGCAACTGGGTCGGCGGATGCTCCACCTTGGGCCGCAGAAGGATGTAGACCTGTTCGCGGGACTGGACCTCGATGTGGTGGAAGACCCGGCGCAGGCGGATTTCATCCTCAATACCGGGCCAGATGCCGACCGGGGGGAGGAGGACATTACGCCCTATCTGCCGATTCTGGACCAGTGCGCCAGACATGGGCTGAAGATGATCTGCGCCAACCCTGACCAGCAGGTGATCCGTGGCAACCGTCGCCTGCTGTGCGCCGGTGCGCTGGCCAGTCGGTATGAGGAAAGCCAGGGCGGGGAGGTGCGCTGGATCGGCAAGCCCCATCCGGAGGTCTATGCCCTTGTGGCGGGCATGATGGACCTGCCGGTGTCACGCATCCTTGCGGTGGGCGACTCCCTTGCCACCGACATGCGCGGCGCAAAGGGCGCGGGCGTCGATGGCTGCTGGGTGCTGGGCGGTATCCATCAGGAAATGCTGGGCGGAAGCTGGGCCGAGGGGCGCGATGCCGATTACGCCCTCGCGGTGGAGGAAGCCCATGGCGCGGGGCTTGATCCGGCGGTGTGCGTGCCGTCCTTCCGGTGGTAGGCGAGGGGTCGCGATAGACAGATAAAAGTTTCTGGGCGCCGCCTTTTTTAAAAAGGCGGCGTTCTTTGAAGCTTTTTGGAAAAAGCTTCACCAAAAACTTTTATTGTTAAGGGGCCTTTTTATTCGTACCGGTGACCGTTGACCGTCACATAGCCCGCGATGGGCCAGTTCCGGCTGGTGCCATGATGGGTCCAGTCGATACCCTGGCTGCGCAGGTTGTCGAAGTAATAGCGTCCGACCACATCCACATCATCGCCCTTCGCCACCCACGGCCATTGCGGGGCCTCCATGCGGTCAAGGTCGGAGACGATGCGGATGGAAATTCCCGACCCGACATCGACATAGAAATAGCCATGCCAGCCACTGCGGGTCCGGCGCGCGCGGGAGACGGCGATGACCCGGCCGCAGACATGTTCGGGCAGGTCGGCATTGCGGCTGTGGCGTTCCTCGTTCTCGAACCTGCGCTGGTCCTCAAGGAACCTGCGATTGTCACAACTGGGGGAAACGGACTCCCCCCACGCATGCGCGGTCGTGCTGGTCATCACCTGCGCGGCGGTGACCATCATGGCGCCCGCGCAAAAGGAGCGCAGCAGGGTTAAGCGTGCCGACATCACAGTCCTCATTCTGTCACTACATGTCTTCCATGCGTGGGATGCGTGTGCGCGTCAATGACCCGCACACGCATGCGTTATATGCGGCTGTGACGTTCTATGTCTTTTCGGCCATCAGTTGCTGGCGGGCCTTTTTCATTTCCGCGCGCGCGGTGGCGTCAAGCTTGGGCATCTGCAGGTCAAGCTGCTCAAGCGCTGCGATCAGCGTCTCGATCACCACCAGGCGGGCGAACCATTTCTGGTCCGCCGGAACCACGAACCATGGGGCATGCGGGCCGGCCGTATTGCGGATCGCCTGTTCATAGGCGTCTTGGTAACTGTCCCAGTATCCGCGTTCATGGATGTCGGCGGCTGAAAATTTCCAGTTCTTTTCAGGATGGTTGATGCGTGACAGGAAACGCTTGCGCTGTTCGTCCTTTGACAGGTGCAGGAAGAACTTGACGATCACCGTGCCCTGCCGCGCCAGATACTCCTCGAAATGGCGGATGTCGCGATACCGGTCGTCCCACAGCGTGGGTGATTTGCGAAGCTGTGGCGGGATCTTCTGGTTTTCAAGGATCTCGGGATGCACCCGCGTGACCAGCACTTCTTCATAATGGCTGCGGTTGAAGATGCCGATATGCCCGCCCTGCGGCAGGGCCAGATGTTCGCGCCACAGATAGTCATGGGCAAGTTCGACCGGGCCGGGCTGCTTGAAGGAGGTGACATTGACGCCTTCGGGATTGATGCCGGACATCACATGCTTGATGACGCCATCCTTGCCCGCCGCGTCCAGCGCCTGCAGCACGATCAGCATCGACCATTCACCATTGGCATACAGCCGCGCCTGCAGTTCCGACAGGCGGCCGATCTGTTCATACAGCCGCCGCTTGCCGCCTTTCTTTTCCAGCCCGCAGTCCTGCGCCGCACGTGTCGGGCAGGCCGAAAGCCTGAAATCCGTGCCATCGGTAATGCGAAAACGTGTCGCCAGTTCAGCCTGCGCCGCGATTGTGGCCGCGTCGGGCTGGGTCTTGGTACTCTTGGTCCTGTCCTGCATTGATACGGCTCAGTCCTTCATGCCCTTGACGACGGACAGGCCACCGGCCGCCTGACAGACCGGCATCATCTCGATCTGGTTGATGTTGACATGCGCCGGCAGGTTCACGACCCACGATACCGTTTCCGCGATGTCATCGGGCAGCAGGGGATGCGTGCCTTCGTAAACGGCCGCAGCCTTTGCATCGTCACGCAGGCGCACCTTGCTGAACTCGCTGCCGCCGCACAGGCCGGGCGCGATGTTGGTGGCGCGGACATTCCTGCCCAGCAGGTCGCAGCGCAGGTTGCGCATGAACTGTTCCACGAACGCCTTGGTGGCGCCATAGACGTTGCCGCCGACATAGGGATAGATCCCGGCCGTGCTGCCCAGCGAGACGATATGCCCGCGATCGCGCGCAACCATGCCCGGCAGCAGCGCGCGCGTCAGTTCCACCATGCCGGTGACATTGGTTGCGATCATGCGCTCCCAGTCGCTGATATCGCTTTCCTGCGCCTTGGAAATGCCAAGGGCGAGGCCGGCATTGTTCACA
The DNA here is from genome assembly GCF_013155425.1 of Gluconacetobacter entanii. Classification (NCBI taxonomy): domain Bacteria; kingdom Pseudomonadati; phylum Pseudomonadota; class Alphaproteobacteria; order Acetobacterales; family Acetobacteraceae; genus Gluconacetobacter; species Gluconacetobacter entanii. The sequence continues at coordinate 23,992 of NZ_JABJWD010000006.1, forward strand.
AGGATATCGACCTCCCGCCACTCGGCGGGCAGCGCGTCGGGCAGGGAGGCGATCGCGGCCTTGTCCATCATGTCAAGGCGCAGGGGCAGCAGCGCCTTGCCCAACTGTGCCGCCAGTGCATCCAGCCGTTCCTGGCGCCGGCCCGTGGCGATGACGCGATATCCATCGCGCACTAGGCGTTCGGCAATGGCCTTTCCAAAACCGGCGGTTGCACCGGTGACAAGGGCGATCTTCGACATGGGATGATCCTTTCGTTGTGTGATGGGGGTCATGGCGGACAGTGTGACGGTCCTGCGTGACAGATTCAAATTCGTAACGCGGATGGGCCGGGTTTTGTCCCGGGCGGGAGCGATTGCATGAAACGGTTGCAAAAAGGGGGGGATGTGGTTCTATCCTTTGCTCATGCCTAAGATATCCCTGACATCGGGCCACAACCTGACCGGACATTTGCTGGTGGCGACACCGGCGCTGATGGATACGCCCTTTGAGCGTAGCGTCATCTATCTGTGCGCCCATTCGGCCGAAGACGGGGCGATGGGACTGGTGGTGAACCGTCGCCTGTCGCAACCCATGCTTGACGATGTGCTGGAGCAGCTTGGCGTGGCCCCGGTGCCCCCGCGGCGTCGGATCGGCCTGTGCGCGGGTGGCCCGGTGGACAGTTCACGCGGCTTTGTCCTGCATTCCGCCGATTGGGAAGGCAATGGCAGCATGGCCGTCAATGACAGCACCATCCTGACCGCCAGCCTGGACATATTGCGGGTGATCGCCGATGGGGCAGGACCGCAGCATGCGCTGCTGGCGATGGGGCATGCAAGCTGGGAGGCCGGTCAACTGGAAGACGAAATACTGCGCCATAACGCATGGGTCTCCGCCCCCGCGACGGAACAGATCGTCTTCAGCCCCGATCATTCCGGCAAATGGCGGCAGGCACTGGCCAGCGTGAACCTTGATCCCGCATGGTTCAGTTCCGATAGCGGAAACGCATAGGAAAAAAAGCAGCGGCGAGACCATTACTTTAAAATAACTCAGGGTGCAGGGATCCCGATCCCTGCCGGGTCCGGGCAGGGATCGGATGTTTCATGCGCCGACTGCGGTGCACATTCAGGGGCTTTGCCCCCGAACCCCCACCAAAGGGCGCGGTCCTTTGGAAACCACTACTTTTGAGTGGATCAGGGCGCGGGGATTACGCTCCCTGTTGAGGCCGGGCGTGTTTCAGGGGCTTTGCCCCGAACCCTCACCAATACGAAAACAGGGGCCGTTTCCGACCCCTGTTCCCGGTTTCTCCGTCCTGAACGGCCGGATATCAGTCCGCCGCTTCGGACTCTTTCTCGTTATCGCCTTCATCCCCTTCCGTCGCCGAGGACGACGGATCGTGGGAGATGTAGTCGAAGTCCAGCTTGCCATCCTTGAGCGAGATCTTGACGACCCCACCCTTGACCAGCTTGCCGAACAGCAGTTCCTCGGCCAGCGGCTTCTTGATGTTTTCCTGAATGACACGACCCAGCGGGCGCGCGCCATACAGGCGGTCATAACCACGTTCCGCCAGCCATTCCTTCGCCGCCGACGAAATCTCGATCATCACGTTGCGATCCGCCAGTTGGGCTTCAAGCTGGAAGATGAACTTCTCCACCACGCGGTCCACCACTTCGGGCGACAGGTGGGCAAAGGGAATGATCGCATCGAGGCGGTTGCGGAATTCAGGGGTGAAGATGCGCTTGATGGCTTCCTCATCCTCGCCCTCACGCCCGTTGCGGGCAAAGCCGATGGCCTCCTTGCTCAGGTCCGCGGCCCCCGCATTCGTCGTCATGATCAGCATGACATTGCGGAAATCGACCGTCTTGCCGTTATGGTCCGTCAGGCGACCATGGTCCATGACCTGCAACAGCACGTTATACAGGTCGGGATGCGCCTTCTCGATCTCGTCAAGCAGCAGGACCGCATGCGGGTGCTGGTCGATGGCATCGGTCAGCAGGCCGCCCTGATCAAAGCCGACATAGCCCGGCGGCGCACCGATCAGGCGCGAGATCGAATGACGCTCCATGTATTCCGACATGTCGAAGCGGATCAGTTCGATGCCCAGCGTGCTGGCCAGCTGCTTCGCCACTTCGGTCTTGCCCACGCCCGTCGGGCCGGAGAACAGGTAGTTGCCAATCGGCTTCTCCGCATCGCGCAGGCCCGCACGCGACAGCTTGATCGCCGCCGTCAGCGCCTCGATCGCCTTGTCCTGCCCATAGACCATGCCCTTGAGGTCACGTTCGAGGGAACGCAGCGTCTCCTTGTCGTCCGACGACACGCTCTTGGGCGGGATGCGGGCGATCTTGGCGACGATGTCCTCGACATCCTTCAGGGTGACGGTCTTGCGACGGCGGTTTTCAGGCACCAGCATGCGCGACGCGCCGACCTCGTCAATGACGTCGATGGCCTTGTCCGGCAGCTTGCGGTCATGGATGTATTTCGCCGCCAGTTCCACCGCGCCACGGATCGCGTCGTCGGTATAGCGGACCTTGTGGTGCTTTTCGTAATTGACCTTCAGGCCACGCAGGATCTTCACCGCGTCGTCGATGGAAGGCTCCGCCACGTCGATCTTCTGGAACCGGCGCACCAGCGCGCGGTCCTTTTCGAAATGCTGGCGGTATTCCTTGTATGTCGTGGACCCGATGCAGCGCAGCGTGCCTGCCGCCAGCGCGGGCTTCAGCAGGTTCGACGCATCCATCGCCCCGCCCGACGTCGCACCCGCACCGATGACGGTGTGTATTTCGTCGATGAACAGGATGCTGCCGGGGTTGTTGTCGAGTTCGGTCACGACCGCCTTCAGCCGTTCCTCGAAATCACCGCGATAGCGCGTCCCCGCGAGCAGCGCGCCCATGTCGAGCGAGTAGATCGTGGAGTTGAGCAGCACCTCCGGCACGTCGCCCTCGACGATCCGCTTGGCCAGTCCTTCTGCGATCGCGGTCTTGCCCACGCCGGGATCGCCCACATACAGCGGGTTGTTTTTCGTGCGGCGGCACAGGATCTGGATCGTGCGCTCGATTTCCGAGTCGCGGCCGATCAGCGGGTCGATCTTGCCCTCGCTCGCCTTGTCGTTGAGGTTGGTGCAGTAGGTCGACAGCGCGTCCTGGTTCTTCTGCCGTCCCTTGCCGGCTTCCTCGCGCTCCGGGTCGGGCCCTTCGGAGGGCGTGCCCGCGACCGGCCGGCGCGTCGAACGCTCCGGCGCCTTGGCGATCCCGTGGGAGATGAAGTTGACGGCATCAAGGCGCGTCATGTCCTGCAGTTGCAGGAAATAGACGGCATGGCTTTCGCGTTCGGCGAACAGGGCGACAAGGACGTTCGCGCCCGTCACCTCGTCGCGGCCGGTGGACTGCACATGGATCGCGGCGCGCTGGATCACGCGCTGGAACGCGGCAGTCGGCTTGGGATCGACGGTGCGGTCGGACGCCAGGCCGGCAAGGTCCTTGTCGAGGAATTCCGTCAGGTCGTGGCGCAGCTTGTCGAGGTCGACGCCGCAGGCGCGAAAGACCGTGACCGCGTCGGGATCGTCGATGAGGGAGAGGAGAAGATGTTCGAGGGTGGCATATTCATGCCGCCGTTCGCTGGCGAGTGTCAGCGCACGATGAAGCGTCTGTTCCAGATTACGTGACAACATGCCGAGACGCTCCTTTTCCAAAGGGGGCCATTGCGGCCCCGGGGATCATGACCGGACAATCACTCCGATCTTTGTCCCGTTGCGGGGGGAATGCCAGAGGAAATTTGCATAAATCCGCATGAAAGAATGCAAAGGTGGGAAAATGCCTGATCGTGGCCTCAGTCCTTTTCGATCGTGCACTGCAGGGGATGCTGGTTCTGGCGTGCGAGGTCCATGACCTGCGTGACCTTCGTTTCAGCAACTTCGTAGGTAAAGACGCCACAGACACCGACGCCGCGCTTGTGGACATGCAGCATGATGTCCGTCGCCTCCTCCCGCGATTTCTGGAAGAACCGTTCCAGCACGTGGACGACAAACTCCATCGGGGTGTAGTCGTCATTGAGCATCAGGACCTTGTACATCGCCGGCTTGCGGGTCTGCGGCCGGGTGCGGATGACAACGCCCGCCAGTCCGTCGTCATTGCCGCTGTCGCCGTCGGGCCGACGCGGCGGGGTGTTTCCGCCATGTGCATGCGCAGGCAGGCGCATGCCGCGATGGTGCGGGGCTTGGGCGACAGGGGAGGGCAGGCGTGTGACGGACATGATCCTACCATATTGGAACTCTGTTCCCTGTTGAAAGGGGCAGGCGGCATTATGGGGCATCATTTTTTCACCTCCTCTCGGTTTCGTGTGGCGGCGGGGGACGGGGCATATGGCCCGGCAATATAAAGTTGCATGCGGTTTCAGCCATTTTTCGCAATTCCGCTCTGGACGCCGGTGCGTTCCGATGTCTAGGATGGCGCAGAATTAATTGTCATATGATGGCGACCGCGGGGATGTTCACCCGGTCCCGCACTGGATGATAATCACCGCATGTCCCCTTTTCCCCGTCGTCTGAAGCGTCTTTTCACTGCACGCGGCACCAGGGTGAAGGTTTCACTGCTGGTAGCGGGCGGCCTGATCGCGGGGCTGTTTGGCGGGGCGGGGCAGGCCCGTGCCCAATATGTGGGACAGATCAGTTCCATCGTCATGGATGCCCGCACCGGGGCCGTCCTGTCGCAGTCCAATGCCAGCCTGCGCCGCTATCCCGCCAGCCTGACGAAACTGATGACCCTCTACCTGACGTTCAAGGCGCTCAGGGCGGGGCGCATCACGCTGGACCAGGTGGTGCCCGTCAGCGCGCATGCCGCCTCCATGGAACCGTCGAAGCTTGGCCTGCGTCCGGGCAGCTATTTGACGGTGGAGGAGGCGATCCTTGCCCTCGTGACGAAATCGGCCAATGACGCGGCCTGTGCGCTGGGCGAATTCCTTGGCGCGGGGAGCGAGGAAACCTTCGCGCAGATCATGACGCAGCAGGCCGCGCGCCTGTCGATGAACGATACGTCGTTCCGCAATGCGTCGGGCCTGCCGAATGAGGAGCAGATGACCTCCGCGCGTGACCTTGCGACGCTTGCGCGGCATATCGCCCTCGATTTCAGCGAATATTACCATTATTTCGCGGTCCCCGCCTTCTATTTCCGGGGCCGGTACGTGCCCAACCATGACCCGATGCTCCAGTCCTATCCGGGGGCGGACGGGCTCAAGACCGGTTACACCGCCGTTGCCGGGCATAACCTTGTCACCTCCGCCGTGCGCGACAATGTCCGCCTGATCGGGGTGGTCATGGGTGCCTCGTCGAACGCGGAGCGTAACGAGGTGATGGCCGACCTGCTCGACGACAGTTTCAAGGCGGAGGGAATCGCCCCGGTCCAGCGTCCGCTTGTCCTTGCGCGCAATGCCCTTGCCGCACGCCACCGCGCGGTATCCGGGCGCGGTCGCCTCATGCTGGCGAGTTCGCGCTATCGCATGGACGGGCCTGAACAGGTCGCCGATGCGTCGATTCCGCTGTCCTATGCGCGACTGCGGCACGGGACGAATCCGGCCGCCGTCCATGCGGTCTCGCATGCCGCGACGTCGCACACCCATGCCGCCACTACGCATGCGCACGTCCATCTTGTGGGGATGGGGCAGGCGCATCGCGTCGCCACCACAAAGGCCAAGACGCGCAGCTAGATCCGCCTCGGCCGCTGACACGGCGCGCCGATGGGGGTATAGAACCTGTCGCCGTTCATGGGATGGCATCGCATCCATCGGGCCGTGGCGCCGGGAACCTGTCCCGGCGGGCGCGGGCGCGTGGATGTGATTACGCGATGACTAGCGACTGAAGGAATATCGGCATGGATGGCGACATGAACGAGGGCGCGATCGTCCTGCACTCCCCCGAGGATTTTGTCGGCATGCGGGCGGCGGGACAGCTTGCGGCACGGACGCTCGACATGATTACGCCATATGTGCAGGCGGGTGTGACGACCGGCGAACTGGATGAGCGTATCCATGCCTTCATGGTGGCGCATGGTGGCGTGTCCGCCACGATCGGCTATCGCGGGTATGAAAAGGCAAGCTGCATTTCCATCAACCATGTCGTCTGCCACGGCATCCCCGGCGACAAGGTGCTCAAGGAAGGCGATATCCTCAATATCGACGTGACCGTCATCCTTGATGGCTGGTTTGGCGATACCAGTCGTATGTACACGGTGGGCACGCCGTCGAAGAAGGCGCAGAACCTGATCGACGCCACCTATGAATCGCTGATGCTGGCCATTAAGGCAGTGCGCCCGGGCGCCACGCTTGGGGATGTGGGTCATGTGATCCAGACCTATGCGGAGGAACGGCGCTTTTCCGTCGTGCGCGACTTCTGCGGCCACGGTATCGGCCGGACCTTCCACGCCGCGCCAAACGTGCTGCATTATGGCCGTCCGGGGCATGGCGTCGTCCTGCGTCCGGGCATGTTCTTCACCATTGAACCGATGCTCAATATCGGCCGCCCGGATGTGAAGATCCTTGGCGATGGCTGGACCGCCGTGACGCGCGACCGTTCCCTGTCGGCGCAGTTCGAGCACATGATGGGCGTGACGGAGGACGGGTGCGAGGTCTTCACCTACTCTCCCGCAGGGCTGAACAAGCCGCCTTACAATATTGCCGGGTAAATGATTTCTCTGGCAGGGCTTTGATAAAAAACAATAAAAGTTCCAGGGCGTCGCCTCTGTCCTGAAAAGGGCGGCGTCCCTGAGGCTTTTTGGAAAAAGCGTCACCGGAAACTTTTATAATTTCAGTATCGTATCTATTTTCTTTTTATCAGTTTTTTGGAAAAAACGTGGCATGTCATTGCCTGTCAGGAAAATGAAAATGGTTGCTGGTCTGCGTCGTTCCCCATCCCGCCGGGCCGGTGGCCTGCTGCTGGCGGGCATGCTGCTGCTGTCGGATGGGGTGGCGTATGCTGCTGTCGCGCCGGCGGCGGTGCAGGATGATCCGCTGGCGTTCGGCGGCACGTCCGTACCAGTGGCGTCGGCCCCGCCCGTGGGCGGGCACGAGGGGATGGTCGTCTCCGCCCAGACGCTGGCGTCGCAGGTGGGCGCGCGCATCCTGCATGAAGGTGGCAATGCCGTGGATGCCGCCGTGGCCGTGGGATATGCGCTGGCCGTGGTCTATCCGGCGGCGGGGAACCTGGGTGGCGGTGGGTTTATGACCCTGCGGCCTGCGAACGGGCCTGCGGTGTTCCTCGATTTCCGCGAACATGCGCCCGGTGCCGCGACGGCGACGATGTTCCAGGATGCGAAGGGGAACGTCATCCCCGGGCTTTCGACCAAGGGGTGGAAGGCCGTGGCGATTCCCGGCACCGTCGCGGGACTGGAGCTCGCCCGGCAGCGCTGGGGCCATCTGTCGCGCCAGCAGGTGATGGCGCCCGCCATCGCGCTGGCGCGTGATGGGTTCGTCCTTGTGCCGGGCGATGTGGAACTGATTTCGCATGGCAATGACGACTTCCGCCGCGATCCCGTGGCGCGCCGGTCCTTCCTGCATCATGACGGCAGCGGACTGCAGGTGGGGGACAGGCTGGTGCAGCCTGAACTGGCCCGCGTGCTGGAACGGATTTCGCGCAAGGGGACCGACGGATTCTACGCGGGCAAGACCGCGCGTGAGATCGTGCGCGCCAGTCGCAAGGGGGGCGGCCTGCTGACGCGCGCCGACCTGTCGGGATACAGGCCGCGCATCCTGCCGACCCTGACATGCGATTACCGGGGCTATCACATCGACACCGCCCCCCCGCCGAGCGGTGGTGGCGTTGCGCTGTGCGAGATGCTGAACATCCTGTCCGGCTATGACATGCATCGCCTCGGCCTTTATACCGTCCCCGCCGTGCAGCGTGAGGTCGAGGCCATGCGCCATGCCTATGCCGACCGGCAGGACCTGGGGGATCCGGCGTTCGTGTCGAACCCGGTCGATCATCTGCTCGATGTGAATTACGCGCGCCAGATCCGCGCCGCCATTCCCAACGCCCGCGCGGTTCCGTCTGCCGCCGTGCGCCCAGGTGTCGCCGGGAACGAAGGGCAGGAGACCACGCATTATTCCGTGATGGACCGTGACGGCAATGCGGTCGCGGTGACCTATACGCTCAACGGATGGTTCGGCGCGGGCATGGTCGCGGGGCGGACAGGCGTGTTCATGAATGACGAAATGGACGATTTCTCCACCCGTCCGGGCGCGCCCAACATGTTCGGGATCATCGGCAGCAAGGCGAACGAGATCGCGCCGGGCAAGACACCGCTGTCATCCATGACGCCCACCGTCATTTCCCGTGACGGGAAGCCGGTCATGGTGATCGGCAGCCCCGGCGGGTCGCGGATTCCCACCATCGTGCTGGCATCCGTGCTGGGCGTGATCGATTACGGTCTGGACATCCAGCATGCCGTGGACCTGCCGCGCATCCATGAACAGTGGCAGCCCGAACCCGTGCAGGTGGAAGCCGGCGCGCTGACGCCCGGTGTCATCGCGAAGCTCCAGCATGAGGGCTACAGCTTCAAGGCCTATCCGCACTGGGGCGTGGCAGAGGGGATCCTTGTTGGCGGGCCAAGCCTGAATACACCGGGGGCCGACCGCTATTACGGTGGGGCGGACCGCCGCCACAGCACCAGCGCCGCCGTGGGCGAATGATGGCGGGGGCTTTTTTCGTACAAAGCCCCTTGTGCCGCACCGGGGTGTATGTGTTATGAAGTCCGTGGAAGATCGGCCGTAGACGGGTACCTTGCCAACCCGGTCAGGTCCGGAAGGAAGCAGCCGCAGTGAGTTTCGCTCGGGTTATGTGTCCGGTCTTCCACCCCTGAATCCAGTCCCTGCCACCCTGCGATGCAGGATGCAGCGCGCACCATTCACCAAGGCCGGATGCATCAATGAACGCTTCTTCGGATCAGGATCGTTCCGGGGAGGAAGGTCTGCCGTCCCCGCCCGTGGATGATGGCCCCGGCCTGTTTGGCGATGCCCCCCCATCCGCCGCCCCCGCCGTGACGCAGAATGCGGCGCCCTATCGCGTGCTGGCGCGCAAATACCGTCCCACCACATTCGATGACCTGATCGGCCAGGACACCACGGTGCGGATCCTGCGCAACGCCTTTGCGCTGGGCCGTGTCGCGCATGCCTTCATGCTGACGGGCGTGCGCGGCGTGGGCAAGACGACGACGGCGCGGATCATCGCGCGCGCGCTCAACTGCACCGGCCCGGACGGGCAGGGCGGGCCGACCGCCGATCCGTGCGGGGTCTGTCCCAACTGTGTCGCGATCCTTGCCGACCGTCATCCCGACGTCATGGAAATGGACGCCGCCTCCCGCACCGGCGTGGATGACGTGCGCGAGATCATCGACTCCACGCATTTCCGCCCCATCCAGGGACGCATGAAAGTCTTCATCATCGATGAGGTCCACATGCTGTCGCGCAACGCGTTCAACGCGCTGCTCAAGACGCTGGAGGAGCCACCGTCGCAGGTGACGTTCATCTTTGCCACCACCGAACTGCGCAAGGTGCCGGTAACGGTGCTGTCGCGCTGCCAGACCTTTGACCTGCGCCGCGTGCCGCAGGACATGCTTGCCGCGCATTTCGACCGGGTCGCGACGGAGGAGGGCGTGCGTTTCGCGCCCGATGCGCTGGCGCTGATCGCGCGCGCGGCGGACGGGTCGGTGCGTGATGGCCTGTCGCTGCTGGACCAGGCCATCGCGCAGGGGACGCTCGATGGTGAAGGGCAGGGTGACGGCAAGCCGATCGACGCCACACTGGTCAGCAGCATGCTGGGGCAGGCCGACCGGGGCATGGTGTTCGACCTGCTCGACGCCGTGCTGGCCGGGCGGCCGGACCAGGCCCTGGCCATCACGGACGAGGTCTTCGCCCGTGGCGCGGACCTCGGGGTCATGCTGGCGGATGTGCTGGAGCTGATCCATTCGGTCTCCCGCCTCAAGGCGGTGCCGCACCTGCGCGACAGTTCCGACATGCCGCAGATGGAGCGCGAACGCTGCATGGCCATTGCGGAGCGCGTGTCCGTCCCCGTGCTGGGACGCACATGGCAGATGCTGCTCAAGGGGCAGGGCGAGGTCGAACATGCGCCCGACCGCAGGCAGGCCGCCGAAATGGTGCTGATCCGCATGTGTTACGTCGCGGACCTGCCGCCGCCGGGCGACCTTGTGCGGCAGGTGGTCGAAGGCGGGGCCGGCGGTGACACGGCGCAGGCTGCAACCATTTCCGCCCCCCCGAATGGGGGAGGTGGTACGCAGGCGGCCACATCCCACGCTGGCATAGCCCGGACTGGCGCGCCACAGGCGGGAACGGCCGCGCCGTCGGGTGGCCCGGCCCTGCGCATGGTGGCCAACGGTGGCGTGCGCGTCGATGCCGTGGCGGGGGCGCCTGCCGCGGCCGACCCCGTGATCCCCGAACCGCCACGCCTGCGCACATGGCGCGAGGTCGTGGCCTTTGTGTCGGGGCGCGATGCGATGCTGCACGGGCATCTGCGCCATTCGACGCATCTGGTGGCGTTTGCCGCGCCTGAAATCCGCATCCGGGTGGATGCGGCGGCAATGCCCGGGCTTGCGCGGCGGCTGGAAACCCTGCTGCGCAACGAGACGGGTGATGCGTCGTGGCAGATCCGCACCTCCACAGAGGAAGGCGAACCCACGCTTGCCGAACAGGGGGCGGAGATCATCCAGCTTCATCGTGCCGATGCGGCCTCGCATCCGCTGGTGCAGGCGGTGATGGCTGCGTTCCCGTCCGCGCGCCTGGGTCAGGTGACGGACCATGCGCTTGACGATTACGGCCTTCCGCCCGAAGAGATCACACCAGCCATGCTGGCCCCGGATCTGGAATTCGCGCCACTGGATGCCGAACTGGTGGATGAAGACGATCTGCCGACCGACGACTGACTGACGCCCAAAGGAGAAGACAGAACATGAAAAATCTTGCCGGCCTGATGAAGCAGGCCACGCAGATGCAGGCCCGCATGGAAGAAATGCAGGCCAAGCTCGAATCCATGGTGATCGAGGGAAGCTCCGGCGCGGGGATGGTGCAGGTCACCCTGAACGGCAAGGGTGACATGAAGGCGATCCGCATCGACCCCAAGCTGGCCGATCCGGAGGAAATGGACATGCTGCAGGACCTGATCCTTGCGGCGTGCAGCGACGCGCGCACGAAGCTTGACGCCACGGCGAGCGAGGAAATGAAGAAGGTGACCGGCGGCCTGAACCTGCCCGGCGGCATGAAGTTCCCGTTCTGAGCCCGAACCGGGAGCCTGTGTGATGGGCGGCGCGGAGATCGAGCGGCTGATTACCCTTCTGGGGCGATTGCCGGGGCTTGGCCCCCGTTCGGCCCGTCGCGCCGCCCTTGCCATGCTGCGCCAGCCGCATACCCGCATGCTGCCGCTGGCGCAGGCGATGGAACAGGCGGCGCGCGCGGTGCGGACCTGTTCGTCGTGCGGCAACCTTGATACCTGCGATCCCTGTTCGATCTGCGCGGATCCGGCCCGTGACCACGGGCTGGTCTGTGTGGTTGAAAATGTGGGCGACCTGTGGGCGCTGGAACGCGCGGGCGTCCATCGCGGCGTCTATCAGGTGCTTGGCGGGACGCTGTCGGCGCTCGACGGGGTCGGGCCTGACGATCTCAATGTCGCCCCGCTTTATGCACGGCTGGAGGCCGGGGGCGTGCGGGAGGTCATCCTTGCGCTGGGCACCACGGTCGATGGGGCGACGACCATGCACTGGCTGCATGACAGCCTGCTGCGATTCCACGTACCCATCAGCCGTGTGGGGCAGGGGGTGCCTGTGGGCGGTGCGCTCGATGTGCTTGATGATGGCACGCTGGCCGCTGCCCTGATGGCGCGACGCCCGGCATGACCGCGCCGGGAATAAGCTGGCCCGTCCCGCCGGGGATCGCACGGGTGGCGCTGGTGACTGGCGGGGCCGCGCGGCTTGGGCGCGCCATTGCGCTGGAACTGGCGCGCAACGGCTTTGACATCGCCATCCATTACAATCACAGCGCGGACGCGGCCCGGCGCACACTGGCCGATATCACGGCGCTCGGGCGCAGGGGATGCGTGCTGCGCGCCGACCTGTCGCGCGAGGATGAGGCCCGCACCCTGCTGCCGCGCGTGGGCGACGCATTCGGGACCGTGGGCGTCCTGGTCAATAATGCCAGCGTCTTTGAACGGGATGAATGGGACAGTGCGACGCGGGAGGGATGGGATGCCCATATGGAGCCCAACCTGCGCGCGCCCTTCGTCCTGATGCAGGATTTTGCACGGCAGATGCCCGAGGGACGGCAGGGCATGGTGCTGAACATGCTGGACGAGCGGGTCTGGTCACTGACCCCGCATTTCGTCAGCTATACCGTCTCCAAGGCGGCGTTATGGTCCCTGACGCAGAGCATGGCGCTGGCCCTTGCCCCCCATGGGATCCGGGTCAACGCCATCGGGCCGGGTCCCGTCCTGCCGACGCCACGGCAGAGTGCGGCGCAGTTCGCACGGCAATGCGCGTCCGTGCCGCTGGGATACGGGGCGGGGGTAGAAGAAGTCGCGCACGCTGCGCTGTCGCTGCTGTGCATGCCGTCCGTCACGGGGCAGATGCTGGCCCTTGATGGCGGGCAGCACCTGCAATGGTCGCCCGCACGGCCCAACCCTGCAACCGGAGCCTGAGCCACGCATGTCGGTGTTCCCCCCATGGCCGGACCAGCCACCGCTGCGCTGCGTTTTCGTGCGTGACCTGCTGCTGGAGGCCAATATCGGCGTTTTCGCGCATGAGCAGGGCGTGACGCAGCGTATCTGCGTCAATGTTGCCTTCGGCGTTGCGGACATGCCGGGGCTGGATGTCGGGGTGGATGAACTCGACCGCACGGTTTCTTACGAGGATGTCGTGCTGCTGGTGCGCGACCTTGTGCGTCAGGGCCATGTGCAACTGGTGGAGACGCTGGCCGAACGGATCGCGGCGGGGATGCTGGCCGATGCGCGGATTCGCGTGGCGCGGATTCGGGTGGAGAAGCTGGATATCTTCGCCGATGCACGGGCCGTAGGCGTGGAAATCGAACGCCGCAGCCCGCATCCCGTCCCCTGACGGGGACGGGATGCGGCGTCATGTCGCGCATCGCGGGCAGGCCCGTGCGGGCGATGCCACCGGCGGCATCGCCGCCGGGGCGGGGGTGTCAGTTGTCGTGGTCTTCCTTGTCGGTCTTCAGGTCGATGTCGGCGCTGCTGATGTCATCATCGTCGTCGTCATCGTCCAGGCCGACTTCATCTTCCATCACATCATCCGTGTCGGCATCGGTATCGAGATCCGTATCGGGATCAAGATCGTCGGGGGCCGTCTTCTTGGCGGACTCGGGTGCGGCCGGTTCCACCGGACGCCGCACGCGCGGCAGTTCCACCGGCTGTTCCGCGCCGCATTTCGGGCAGACTGCCGGATTCTTGTTCAGGTCATAAAAGCGGGCGCTGCAGGAGACACAGACGCGCTTGGTGCCGAGGTTGGGCTGGGCCATCTTGAACCTGTCGATCCTGTTCTGTGCAAAGGAAATAAAGCCACCGTCGCGATGTGGCAAAAGGGCGCAGCCCCATGCCAGTTTGTTCGGCGTATGTCAAACGATGCGCTCCATGCAATGGGGGAGGGGATGTTTTTGTGTCAATATCGGATTGACACCCGGCGCAGGAATTCGGAATTGGAACGGTATGAAAACTGCCCAGATGTTACCGTCCCGCCCATCACCGTCCCGGGGCGTGGTAGCCCGTGTCCATGGCCGCCCGCTGTCCCGTCCGTCGCTGTCGCGCGCCCCCCGGGGCGGGCGTGACGTGGGGATGGTGGCATGACCGCGCCACTGGTCATTGCCGTTGACGGACCGGCGGCAGCGGGCAAGGGAACGCTTGCGCAGCGGCTGGCGCGCGCGCTGGACCTGCCGTACCTCGATACCGGGCTGCTGTATCGCGCGACGGGGCGGCGCATGCTCGATGCGGGCCTGGACCCGGCTTCGCCGGCGGATGCGCAGGCCCGGCTGGTCACGCTGGGGGACCTGTCGCGCACCGACCTGCGTGTCCCGCAGGTGGACCGCGCCGCAAGCCTTGTCGCGTCGCAGCCCACGGTGCGGCGCATCCTTGTGGGGATACAGCGCGACTTTGCCGCCCGCCATGGCGCGGTCCTTGACGGGCGTGACATCGGCACCGTGATCTTTCCCGACGCCCGGGTAAAACTGTTCGTGACCGCGTCGCTTGGCGCGCGTGCGCGGCGGCGGTGGGAACAGATGGCCACGGACCCCGACGCCCCCGACCGCGAGGCGCAGATCGCGCGCGTGGCGCAGGAACTGCAGGCACGCGACGCGGCCGATTCCTCCCGCGCGGCGGCGCCGCTGCGCGCGGCCCCCGACGCCATCCATATCGAGACCGATGACATGAGCGCGGACGAAGTCCTGGCCGAGGCGCTGCGCATTGTGGCGGACATGACGCGCTGACACGCATTTGTGGGCGGTTTTTCGCGCTGTCCCTTACGTTTTTATTGACACGGACGGGTCAGAGGGTGTCTGTGCTTGGAAATGTTGTCGTGTCGCCATCCGTGGGGGCGCGACGCGTGTTTGTGTTGGTCGTCAGGCATGCCATGACCGTGTCATGGATCGCAGCCGGACAAGACGTTCCGATCAGGGTCATGCAGGATCATGAAGCGGGGCGCAGGATTTTCCGGCCCTCCCCATGGGTCCGGCCGGATACGGGATTTACAAGTAACTCATGGCTTCAGCCACAACACAGCCTACCGCCGAATACGCGGGTGGCGAGGACTTCGCCGCCCTTCTCGAAGAGACCCTGGGCCGCGATAGCGCATTTGACGGTTCCGTCGTTACGGGTCGCGTCGTCCGCCTGACGGACGAATTCGCGATCGTCGATGTCGGCCTCAAGAGCGAAGGGCGTGTCGCCCTCAAGGAATTCGGCCCGCCGGGCGTGACCCCCGACGTGAAGCCGGGTGATGTCATCGAACTGTTCGTCGAGCGTTACGAGGACCGTGACGGTTCCATCGTGCTGTCGCGTGAAAAGGCGCGGCGCGAGGAAGCGTGGACGAACCTTGAAAAGGCGTTCGAAGGCAACCAGCGCGTCAACGGTACGATCTATGGCCGCGTCAAGGGTGGCTTTACGGTTGACCTTGGTGGCGCGATGGCGTTCCTGCCCGGCAGCCAGGTTGACATCCGCCCCGTGCGCGACGTCACCCCGCTGATGGGTGTGCCGCAGCCGTTCCAGATCCTGAAGATGGACCGTGCGCGTGGCAACATCGTCGTGTCGCGTCGCGCCGTCCTCGAGGAGACGCGTGCGGAACAGCGCAGCGAACTGATCCAGGGCCTGAAGGAAGGCATGATCCTCGACGGCGTGGTCAAGAACATCACCGATTACGGTGCGTTCGTTGACCTCGGCGGCGTTGACGGCCTGCTGCATGTCACGGACATCGCGTGGAAGCGCATCAACCACCCGTCCGAGGCCCTGCAGATCGGTCAGCCGGTCCGCGTGCAGGTCATCCGCTTCAACCCCGATACGCAGCGCATCTCGCTGGGCATGAAGCAGCTTGAGGCCGATCCGTGGGAGAACGTGGCGATCAAGTATCCGCCGGGTGCCCGCTACACCGGTCGCGTCACGAACATCACCGACTACGGTGCGTTCGTGGAGCTGGAGCCGGGCGTCGAAGGCCTGGTGCACGTTTCCGAAATGTCCTGGACGAAGAAGAACGTCCATCCGGGCAAGATCGTCGCCACTTCGCAGGAAGTCGACGTCATGGTCCTGGATGTGGACAGCGCGAAGCGCCGCATCTCGCTTGGCCTGAAGCAGGTCCAGCGCAACCCGTGGGAGCAGTTTGCCGAGGAACACAAGGTTGGTTCCGTGGTGGAAGGCGAGATCCGCAACATCACCGAATTCGGCCTGTTCATCGGCCTGTCCGCGGACATCGACGGCATGGTCCACATGTCCGACCTGTCGTGGGACGAGCCGGGCGAAGTCGCCATGACGCATTACGAAAAGGGTCAGGTCGTCAAGGCCAAGGTCCTGGACGTGGATGTGGAAAAGGAACGCATCTCGCTTGGCATCAAGCAGCTGCATGAAGATCCGGCGGCCGACACCCTGAGCAAGGTGCAGAAGGGTGCGATCGTGACCTGCATCGTGACCGCGGTCCAGTCCAATGGCATCGAGGTCAAGGTTGACGACGTGCTGACGGGCTTCATCCGTCGCGCCGAACTGGCCCGCGACAAGGCCGACCAGCGTCCGGAGCGTTTCGCGGTTGGCGAACGCGTCGATGCGAAGATCGTGTCTGTTGACCGTGCGGCCCGCAAGCTGGCGCTGACGATCCGCGGCCGTGAGGTCGAGGAAGACAAGCAGGCGATCAACGAATACGGCTCGTCCGACAGCGGCGCGTCGCTGGGCGATATCCTTGGTGCGGCGATCCGTCGTCGTAACGCCGAGAGCTGATATTGTTCCGTTCCCTGCCCTTCGGGGTGGGGAATACGAAAAGGGCGGTACCTTCTGGTGCCGCCTTTTTTATTGTCCGTCATGTTCGACAGACCTGAATCATGAAGAAGTTTTTGGTGAAGCTTTTTTCAAAAAGCTTCAAAGACACCGCCTTTTTAAAAAAAGGCGGCACCCAAGAACCTTTGACGTTATCAATCCCCTACGGTCCCTTGATGATCTCGGCCATGTCGGCGGGACGCAGCCAGCGGGCAAAGGCGTTCTGCACGTCCTGCGCCGTCATGTTGTAATAGGCATTGGCAGCCGTATTCCCGTTATCGAGCGGCAGGCCAAGGCTGCTGAGATGCAGGTAGGTCGCGGCAATCGAATCCAGACTGGCCTGTTGCAGCGACAGGCCATGCAGCAGGCTGGCCTTGGCCATCGTCAGTTCATCCTCGCCCAGCGGATGGGCCTGCATGTCGGCCACGTCGCGCAGCGCCGCGTCACGCGCGGGCGCGACCTTCGACGGGTCGGCCCCGAACGTGATGGTATAGGCCGCGCGCTGCCGGTGCCACGCCAGATGGCTGCGCACGGTATAGACATATCCCGTGCGGACCCGCAGGTCACGATAGAGGCGCGAGGAGAACCCGTCGCCCAGTGCCTCGTTCCCCAGTGTCAGGGCGAAATGGTCGGGATCACGCGCCGTCAGCCCAAGGCTTTCGGCCAGGGTCACGCTGTCCTGCACGCTGGACTGGTCCGGTACGCGGGCGACGGAGGCATGGCTGTCGGGACGCGGCGGCAGGTCCACCACGGGGGCGGGGCCGGTTGCGCGCCATGCGCCGAATGTCGCGCGCACGGCCTGCAATGCCTTTTGCGGGGCAATGTCGCCGGTAATGACAATGGTCGTCAGGTCCGGGCGATAGGCCGCATTATAGAAGGCGCGACATTCCGCGAGCGTCAGCTTCATGACCTGCGCCGGGTCCGCCTGCCGTAGCGACGGGTCATGCGGCGGGGAGATCGCGGATTTCACCGCGCGTCCCACCAGGTAATCCGGCGACTGCAGCAGGCCCGCCAGCGAGGACGCCGTGTTCATGCGCACCACCTCGAACGCCTTTTCGGGGAAGGCGGGGTGCAGTTCGTTGTTCGCCAGCAGCCGCAGGCCCTTTTCAAAGTCCTGCGTCAGCACGTTCAGGCTGAACTCCGATCCCGCGCTTTCGGTCGCGGCGATATCATCAAGCGCTTTCTGGAAGCTGACGCGGTCATGGGTCGTGGTGCCGTAATGGAACAGTTCATCCGTGATATCGGCGATGCCTTCCTGTCCCACGGGTTCCTGCATGTCGGAGTTCTGGCGCACCACGCCATACACGCTGACGGTATGGCTGACATGGGCGGGTCGTACGATCAGGTGCAACCCGTTGGGCAGGATATAGCTGGCTGGTGCCGGGGTGGGCGTGGGCGGCGCCAGCGTCATCAGGTCCTTTTGCGCCCATTGCGGCAGGACCACCGGATGGTCCGGCGGGGCGGCAAAGGATTCGGAGCCGCCAAATCCCTTGCCCGCCACGGGATGGCCGGAGGAGCGCGGCGTCAGGATGGCGGTCACGGCCTGCGCGGGGTCGAGCACCTGCCGGGCAAGGCGGTTCACGTCTTCCGGCGTGACGCTGGCATAGGCACTGGCCAGTGCGTCAGGCGAATCGAGTCCCATGACCGCCACCGCCTCGGACCAGCTTTCCGCCAGTCCGGAAATGCTGTTCGCGGCATAGCCAAGCTGCGCCAGTTCCTTGCGCCGCGCGGCATCCACCAGGTCCGACGGCACGCCATGCGCCCGCAGCGACGCCAGCGTGTCACGCAGCGTCTGCAACAGCGCCGACGGATCCTTGCCCGCCGGGAAGGCGGCCAGTGCAATGCCGATTCCCGCATCCGCCTTGGGCGCGTAATCAAACCCGGTCAGCAGCGCCTTGCCTTCGGGCACAAGGTCGTAAAGCGCGCCGCGCTGGCTGGAGAGCACGTCCGACAGGATCTGTGCCGTGGCATAGTCGCGCGCGCGCTGCCCGGGCATGCGGCTGGCGATCGCGACCAGCCCGATGGGATAATCGGTCGGGAAATGCAGCAGTTGCGGCTGCACCGCGCCCGGTTCGATGATCGGGCGTGCCGGCAGGGCGCGCGCGGGCAGGGGGGAGAAGATGTCGCGGGCATGGGCCAGCGCCTGGTCGGCATCGATATTGCCGGTGATGATCAGGATGGCGTTATTGGGCGCATACCAGTCGCGATAGAACCGGCGCAGCATCGCCGCATCCGTATGGTCGAACGATGCGCGCGTACCCAGCGCGTCATGTTCATAGGGCGTATGCGCGAACAGGATCGACTGCAGGCGCGAAAGGTACTGGTAACCGGGGCTGGAGAGATCGCGGGAGACTTCCTGCTCGATCGCGCCGCGTTCGCGTTTCCAGTCGGCCTCCGAAAGGGTCAGGCCGTTCATGCGCAGCGCCTCGATCCGCAGTGCGATGTCGAGGTCTTCGGCCGGCGCGGTATAGAAGAACTGCGTCGTGTTTTCCGTGGTGTCCGCGTTGTAATTGCCGCCCATCCGCGCGCCGATGGCCGAAAGCTGGTCCTTGTCGAGTCCCTTGCTGCCACGGAACATCATGTGTTCCAGCGCGTGCGCCGTGCCGGGGAAACCGCGCGGTGCGGCGGCCGAC
The DNA here is from genome assembly GCF_013155425.1 of Gluconacetobacter entanii. NCBI lineage: Bacteria > Pseudomonadati > Pseudomonadota > Alphaproteobacteria > Acetobacterales > Acetobacteraceae > Gluconacetobacter > Gluconacetobacter entanii. Next base: position 43,102 of record NZ_JABJWD010000006.1, read on the forward strand.
CCGACGAGGTAGTTCATCTCCGTCGTGACGACGGGGGCAAGCCGGTCGGGCACGATGATGATGCGCATGCCATTGGGCAGCGTCGTGCGCACTGGCGCTTCGGCCCCGGCCTGCGCGGGCGTGGCGGGGGCTGGCGATGGGGCGGATGCTGTCCATCCCGGTGTGGACAGAAGGCTGCTGCCCGCCATGAGGAGGGAAAACAACGTGGGAAACAGGCGTTTGTTCATGCGTGACAGGTTACGCCGCTTTGCGCGGGGGGGCCAGTTCCCGTCCGCCCTTTGCGTGGGCGGGGCGATATGGCCTATGTCATGAAAGGTGCCGAATATACGCGAAAGAGCATCATGATGACACAGGAACAGACCGACGCCATGCCCGCCCGCGTGGTGCGTGTCGTGGATGAGGCTGTCGCCAGCGGGCGCGTGGTGGGGGCCGTGGTGATGGTCGCCCGCGACGGGCGGGTCGTGTTGCGCCATGCGGCGGGGATGGAGGATCGCGAATCCGCAGCCCCGATGCGCGTGGATACGTGTTTCCGGCTGGCCTCCGTCACAAAGCCGGTCGTGACCGCGCTGGCCCTTGCGATGGCCGAACGCGGGCAGGTGGACCTGGACGCCCCGGTGTCACGCTACCTGCCGTTCTTCCGCCCCGTCCTGCCCAATGGCGGAGCGGTGGAAATCCCGCTGCACCAGCTCCTCAGCCACACCAGCGGCCTGTCCTACGGGTTCCAGTTCCCGCGTGACGACAACCCGTATGCGCGTGCCGGGGTTTCCGATGGACTGGCTGAACCCGGCCTGTCGCTGCATGAAAACCTGCGGCGTCTGGCGCAGGTGCCGCTGACCTTCGTGCCGGGGACGGGGTGGGCGTACTCGCTGGGGCTGGATGTCATGGGGGGCGTGCTGGAGCAGGCGGGAAATGCGTCCCTGCCGGATCTGGTGCAACGCCATATCGGCGACAGGCTGGGTGGATGGGCGCAGACCGGGTTCCATGCCCCTGCGGACATGGTGCTTGCGACCTGTTATGCCGACGGGCGTCCCGCGCCGGTGCGCATGCCCGCGGATTACCGCCTGTCGCGCCTGCTGCCCGGTGGCGGGGTCTCGGACATCCATTTCGTGCCCGATCGTGTGCGCAATCCCGCCTCCTACCCTTCGGGTGGGGCAGGGATGGTTGGCACGGCGGAGGATATCCTGACGTTCCTTGAGGCCGTGCGCCGTGATGGCGGTCCCCTCCTGTCGCCGCAATCGGCGCGGCGTTTCGGGGCGAACGCAGTGGGGGACGTGGCGATGGGGCCGCTCAATCGCGGGCGTCGCTTCGGCTTTGGCGGGGCGGTCGTGGTGGACCCGGTCCAGGCGCGGACGCCGCTTTCGCCCGGCAGCTTTACGTGGGGCGGGGTTTATGGCCATCAGTGGACGGTGGACCGCGCGCGGGGTATTTCCATCGTGATGCTGAGCAACACGGCGCTTGCGGGGATGGCCGGTGCATATCCCGATGCGGTGGTGCGGGCGGTGTACGGGGTATGAGCGTACGCGGCGGATGGCAATTCGACTGTTACGGGAAGTGCAATGTCTTTTGGTGATCGCGTCAACCAGTTCGATGCATGGCTGCTCGATCGGGTATTCCAGCCTTTTGCCGATGCCCTGCCTGAACGCCTGCCGGCAATGGAACTGGGGATGAGCTTTCAGGTCGGCTCCATCGTGCTGTCGGCCGTGTCGATTTCCGCCCTGCTGATGCTGGAGGGCATGTCGTTCAGCAATGTCGTGACCAACATGCTGGGATGGTGTTTCGAGGTCATCTTCTATATCGGCATCCACCGCATGCGCGGCATGGTGCGGCCGGGATATCTCAATCCCCTGCGCGGGATGCTGGCGGGGATGCGCCCGATTTCCGTCCCGTTCGCGATGTATGCGATCTATCAGGCCGTGACGGCGGAGCGCGCCTATGAACTGGCGCTGTGGTTCAATTCCCTGTCGCAGATCGTGTTCGTTGCCGGGATCTACCTGATTTCATGCCACATGCCGCCACCGCGCCAGCGTGCGCGGCAGGGCTTTGGCCGTGGGTTCCAGCCCAACGAAACCTGACGGGGCCATCGCGCGTCACCAGATGACGCGCCGGCCGACGCATCAGAAGTCGATGCAGCGTCCCTTGACGGTCCAGTCATTGTAACGGGTGGGTTCCGGTCCCTTGGGGCCGCCACGCTCGTTCGGTTCGGCAGGCTGCTTCAGGCGGACCTTGTCCGCTTCTTCCAGCGCCCTTTCGGATGTCAGGGGTTCGGGATGGGTGTCTTTGTCGCTCATGGGACAAAGTGTCGGTCCAATCGCGGTGGCGGGCAAGGGCAAAAGGACGTGATCGCGGTGTCCTGAAACCGGGTGCTGTAACCCTTGGTAGAAAGATAAAAGTTTTTGGGTGCCGCCTTTTTCAAAAAGGCGGCGTCTTTGAAGCTTTTTGAAAAAAGCTTCACCAAAAACTTTTTGATTTGGCTTTTACTGATGCTCTGACTGCGCGATGCGCTGCTGGACGGCCATGCGCCATGGTGCGTCCGCCGGGGCCGCATCCAGCGCACGCCGGTACAGGTCCGCCGTTTCGGGGGAGATATGGCCGCCATCGGCCATTGTCTGCGCCTCCGCCGCGCGGGCGGCGAGTTCGGGCTCGAACCTGCTGGCGATGGCTTCGCGCCATGCCTGTGCTGCCGCGGCGTAATGGTCGCGCGCGGCTTCCGCCTGACCCAGCAGGACATAGCCCTGGAATCGGCTCGGGTCATCGGCGGGCATGTGCTGCAGGCTGTCGCGCAGGCGGTTGATCAGGTCGTCATTGCGGTGGTCCGCCTTGTCCGCCGCCGCAAGGCGCGGGGCCAGCGGCATCGCGGGCATGGAGGGATGGCCGCAGGTCAGGTAAAGCCCCACCGACGCCAGTGGCAGCGCAAGCAGCGCCGCCGAGATCGCCAGCGTGGATGCGCCATGGCGCGCGGGCGGCACCGCCATGTTGTCCGAACCCAGCAGGCGACGCTGGATCTCCAGCCGTGCGCTGTCATGTTCGGTGGGCGCAATCAGCCCTTCGGCCAGGTCACGGTCAAGTTCGACCATCTGCGCCTGATGCAGTTCAAAGGCGCTTTCACGTTCATCACGCAGCAATGTCGTCCTGCGGAACGAGATGAGGCAGGGCAGCAGCGCGATTACGCTGAGCAGGAAGATACCAATCCAGATCATTATTTTCTCAGCGCGGTCGGGTCAGGTCGGCCAACCGCGCGCGCTCGGCGTCGGTCAGGGGCGGGGGGGAGGATGTCCGGGGCCGGCGGAAGGCACGCAGCGCGACCGCAACCCCCACCAGCAGCGCCAGAACCGGCATCAGCCACAACAGCAGCGTGCCCGTGGTCAGCGGCGGGCGCAGGCGGATGAAGTTGCCATAACGCGCCACCATCCAGTCCATGACCTGCTTGTTGCTTTCGCCCTTGGCCACATGTTCGCGCACCACATGGCGCAGGTCACGCGCAAGGTCGGCGCTGCTGTCCTCGATCGATTCGTTCTGGCAGACAAGGCAGCGCAGTTGCGCGCCAATGGCCTCGGCGCGCTGTTCCTGCGCCGGGTCGGGCAGCATTTCGGACGGGTCATCCACCGCGCCAGCCACCAGCGGCAGCAGCGCAAGGCACAGGGTCAGCGCAATCAGCGCGCGTCGCAGGATACGGACGGTCATTGTTTCAGGCGGTCCACGAGGGGCAGGATGGTCGTGCGGATCAGTTCTTCGGTAATCGGGGCGGCGGTATGCCAGCGGATGATGCCCCCCGGCCCGATCAGGAAGGTTTCCGGCACGCCCGACACGCCCCAGTCGATCGCCGCCAGCCCATCACGGTCGGCGGCGATGCGGGCATAGGGATTGCCCGCGCGCTCCACAAAGCCCAGGGCATGTTCAGGCTTGTCCTTGTACGCGATGCCCCAGATCGGCACCTGCGCCTTCAGCACGTTCAGGGTCGGCATTTCCGCGACGCACGGGATGCACCATGACGCGAAGTAATTGACCAGCACCGGCATCTTGAGCGCACGCAGGTCGGCGGCGCCAAATCCCTGTGACGGGGGCTGGTCCGGCAGGGTGAAGTCCGGCACCGGCTTGTCCAGCACCGGGGCATGGATGTCATGCGGGTCAAAGGATCCGTGCGACATGCCCGACAGCATCCGCCAGAAGGCAACCCCCGTCGCCCCGGCAAGGACAAGGGGAGTCGCCATCAGAAGCCGCCGCCGCGTGGGGGAGGAGGGAGGGGTGTTGTCGTTCATGCCGGTGTCACCATGTTTGCCGCGCGTGCCCGGCGCGGCGCGCCCACGCGCACCCGCCGGTCCGACAGCGACAGCGCGCCGCCGATGGCCATGACCAGTCCGCCCAGCCACATCCACGGCGCCAGCGGGTTGTGGTGCAGGCGCAGGACATAGGTCGGGTCGGCATCCGTCCCATGTTTGTCCCCCAGCACGCCATAGGTATCGGAAATCAGGTTGGTATGGATCGCGACCTCGGTCGTGGTCTGGTGCTGGCTGGCGAAAGTCCGCTTGGCCGGATGCAGCGTCGTGACCAGGCGGCCATTGTGGCGTACCTCGATCGTCGCGATCATGGCGTCGTAATTCGGTCCCTTCGCATTGCGCACGTCCGTCAGGGTCCATGCGTCACCGGCCAGCATCTCGGTCTGGCCGATATGCACCTCGACAATGCGGTGGCTGGCCTGCGACATCCCGGCCAGGCCAAGGACCGTGATCCCCACGCCCGCATGCGCCAGTGCCGCGCCAAACACCGCGCGCGGCAGGCTGCGCGCACGCTGCAGGCTGGCGGACAGCGGCTGTCGGAACAGGCGCAGGCGTTCGACGATGTCGGTGGCGCTGCTGGCGATGACCCACACCGCCATGCCGGTGGCCAGGATCGGCAGGATGTCGCGCATGCGCACCATGGCGATCACCAGTGCGACCAGCGACACCGCCGCCGCCCACCACAGGCGGCGCAGGACCGGCCACATATGCGCGCGCTTCCACGGCATCATCGGGCCAAAGCCCATGAACGCCATCAGCGGGATCGCCAGCGGGATGGTCGTCGCGTCAAAGAACGGCTTGCCCACCGAAATCGTCTTGCCGAACAGCAGCGACATGAAGGGCGGGTACATCGTCCCCGTCAGCACCACGGCGCAGATCGAGCACAGCAGGATGTTGTTGAGCACCAGCAGCCCCTCGCGCGAGACAGGGGCGAACAGGCCGCCGGTCGTCAGTTGCGGCGCGCGCATGGCGAACAGCAGCAGCGAGCCGCCGATGACCAGCGCCAGCAGCCCGAGGATGAAGATGCCGCGCGCCGGGTCGTTGGCGAACGCATGCACGGAATTGAGGATGCCCGAACGCACGAGGAACGTGCCCGACAGGGAGAAGGAGAACGTGCCGATCGCCAGCAGCACCGTCCAGATCTTCAGCCCCTCGCGCTTTTCCACGACAATGGCCGAATGCACCAGCGCGGTGCCCGTCAGCCACGGGATGAGCGAGGCATTTTCCACCGGGTCCCAGAACCAGTAACCGCCCCAGCCCAGCACATAGTACGACCACCACGACCCCAGCGCGATACCGCAGGTCAAAAAGCACCATGCCGCAACCGCCCACGGCCGCACCCACCGGCCCCATGCGGCATCGACCCGCCCCTCGATCAGGGCGGCGATGGCGAAGGCGAACGGCACGGCAAAGCCGACATAGCCGGTGTAGAGGATGGGCGGATGGAACGCGAGGCCGGGATCCTGCAGCAGCGGGTTCATGCCCTGCCCGTCCATTGGCGCGGGCCAGACGCGCGCAAACGGGTTGGAGGTCAGCAGGCAGAACAGTTCGAACCCGGCCGCCACCCCGCCCAGCACCGCGATCACGCGCGCCTGTAGGGCCGACGGCAGGTTGCGCCCGAACAGGGCGACCGCACCACCACAGATCGACAGGATCATCGCCCACAGCAGGACCGATCCCTCATGGTTGCCCCATACGCCGGTGATCTTGTACAGCAGCGGCTTGTCCACCGCGCTGTTGGCCGCGACGTTCTGGACCGAGAAATCGTTGGTGATCGCCGCATGGATCAGGCAGGCGAACGACGTGATCAGGCACAGCATCTGCCCCACCGCCAGCGCGGGCGCCAGCGCCATCAGGCGTGGATCACGGCGTTGCGCGCCGATCAGGGGCAGGATGGCCTGCCCGGCGGCGATCCCGCAGGCCAGCGCCAGGGCAAAGTTTCCAAGTTCCGGATTCATGGCGGCAATCAGCTTCCGTGCTGCGTGGGGTCGGATGCCTTCGCAGGCGCGTCCTTGGCGGTCATGGTGTTCCAGCTTGCGGCGTCGGGGGCCTTGCCGTAACGCGGGTCCCACTTGCCGGTGCGCTTGAGTTCCTCGGCCACTTCCTTGGGCATGTAGGTCTCGTCATGCTTGGCCAGGACCTCGGTCGCGCGCATCGTGCCGTCGGGGTTGATCGTGCCCACGGCCACCACGGACTGCCCCTCGCGGAACAGGTCGGGCAGGATGCCTTCATACCGCACGGTCACGGCGTCCTGCCCGTCGGTGACGTCAAAGATCGCAACGGGCGTGTCCTTCACCTTCTCCCGCCGGACACTGCCTGCGACCACCATGCCGCCAAGGCGGATGGTGCGGTCCTTTGGCGGCGGTTTCGTATGCACCTGCGACGGCGCCATGAAGAAGACGATGTTCGATGAAAACGCATTCAGCGTCAGCGCGGCCGCCGAACCCAGTCCGATCAGGCACGCGATCACCAGCCACAGCCGGCGCGTCTTGCGCGTCATGCCGGGCGTCCCGTCGTGCGGGCGTTGCGGCCGGGGCGTTCGATCGTCGCCAGCCGCGCACGCGCGCGGCGCAGCCGCAGCGCGGCATTGACCGAAAGGACGACGGCCACGCCAAGCGTCAGGCCGTAGGCTGCGATGATATAGGGAAGATGGGTCATGAAGCGTTACCGGTGGAGGAGTCCTGTCGGCCCCGGTTCGCGGCCAGGGCGGTGCGGATGCGGCTTTCCATCACGGCGGCCCGCAGGCGGGCAAGCACGATGGCCCCGAATCCCAGCGTGAAGCCCAGCGTCACGACGGCAAGCGGCCACAGCATGGAGGTGGACATGGTCGGCGCGCCCGTCACGGTGATGCTGTCGGGCTGGTGCAGGGTGTTCCACCACTGCACGCTGAATTTGATGATCGGCAGGTCGATCGCCCCCGCCAGCCCCAGGATCGCGGCGGCGCGGTAACCACGTTGTGGTTCGTCAAACGCGCGAATCAGGGCAATATGGCCCAGATAGAGGAAGAACAGGACCAGCACCGATGTCAGCCGCGCGTCCCACACCCACCATGTTCCCCACATGGGCTTGCCCCACAGGGAGCCGGTCGCAAGGCACACGGCGGTGATGGCCGCGCCCACCGGGCCGATTTCCACGGCGGCAAGGTCCGCCAGCGGATGGCGCCAGACAAGCGAGAGGAGCGAGCATACCGCAAGAGCCATATACCCCGACGATGCCAGCCATGCGGTCGGCACATGGACATACATGATCCGCACGCTGTCCCCCTGCTGCCAGTCGGCGGGAGAGAGGAACAGCCCCCACACCAGTCCGGTGATGGACAGCACAAGGGCGGGCCATGTCAGCCATGGCTGCAGGCGTGCGCCAAGCCGCAGGAAGCGGCCGGGATTGGCATAGCGATGAAAGAGGTTGCCTGTCCGTGCGGTAAGGCTCTGCGTCGCGTTCAAGGTTTAAGTCCATCCGTGCCGTGGGGCACCCGTCAATAAGGGAAAGGGATCCGCAAAAAACCAGTCTCTTGGCACATGTGCGTGTGCCTGTGTTTTCCTGCTCTACACTATCGTGTCAAAAAAGACACGGCCAGTCCTGTCCAGACAAGGCGCGGGGCCGTGCAAAGAGGAGAAAAACATGCTGTTCGCGATTATTTGTACTGACAAACCCGCATCCCATGAAACCCGCCAGGCCACCCGTACGCGGCACCTGGCCTACCTCGAAACCTATCGCGAACGGCTGGTGCAGGGGGGGCCGATCCTGGATGCGGACAACCGTCCGTGCGGCAGTCTTCTGCTGATTGACGTGGCCGACCGCGCCGCCGCCGAAGGCTTTGCCGCGGGCGACCCGTATGCCAAGGCCGACCTGTTCGAGAGCGTGGTCATCCGCCCGTTCCGTTCAGTTTTTCGTGATGGCGCACGGGTGGAATGAAACGGGCATGGCCTACTGGCTTGTAAAATCCGAACCCGACGCGTTTTCGTGGGACGAACAGGTCGCCAATGACGTCGAACCCTGGACGGGCGTGCGCAACCACCAGGCGAAGAAGAACCTGATGGCGATGGCCGTGGGTGACCGCGCGTTCTTCTACCACTCCAATGTCGGGCGGGAGATCGTGGGCGTGGTGGACATCGTGCGCGCGGCCTATCCCGACCCGACGGACCCGCAGGGGCGGTGGGTCTGCGTCGATGTGCGCGCGGTGGGGCCGATGCCCCGTCCCGTGACACTGGCGCAGATCAAGGCCGACCCGACGCTTGCGGACCTTGCGCTGGTGCGGCAGTCGCGCCTGTCCGTCGTGCCGGTGTCGGATGCGCACTGGGCCCATCTGTGCCGGATGGGCGAATGGGCGCGATGACCGCCGCGTAAGGCAGCGCGCCGTGCCGCCACGGCTCCCGCACATGAGGTATGACATGCGCACGGGTGGCGATTCCCGCTGCCTGTGCGTTGTCGTCACATGTCGTCGGCGGGGGCATCGGGCGGGTGGCCCGGCTTTTTACGCGGGGTTGCCCGGCGGCAGGCGAATTGCCAAAGGCATGCTATGATGTTCAAAACCACCAGACCGGTCCGCGTGCGTGCGCGCGCCGGTACCCCGGCGTGCCAGCAGGCGGCGGGGATACCGGCGGGCATGGGGCACGGACGGCGGGACCACAGGGCACCATCAGGCAAGAGGGCATTGCAATGAGTACAGGTACCGGGAGCGAGTTGGCGCCGATGGCATTGGACAGCACGTCGATGACCGAACTCCAGCAGGCGCTTGAGCGGGTGGAGAGCGGACGCGGCGTGATCGTCCGCCTTGCGGACCTGATGGGTGGCGCGGTGGGGCAGGCGGCGCGGCTTGGCGTGCGCAGCCTTGGCATGGCGCCCGCCTTTCAGGCGAAGCTCCAGTCCATGGCGGAATCCGCGATCACGCGCGCCTTTGACGTCGCGGTCCTGGGCATGCGCCCGACAGAGGACGTGCGCGCCGAACCCGGCGCCCTGTCGCAATGGCGCGATCCCGCGATCCGCACGGCGGTCGCGGTTTCGGGGGCGGTGGGTGGCTTTACCGGCCTTCCGGGACTGGTGGCCGATGTCGGGTTCACCACCATGACCATCATGCGTGAAATCGCGCGCATCGCCCGCGAACAGGGCGAAGACCTGTCCACGGCGGATGCGCGCACGGCCTGCCTCGAAGTGTTCGCGCTGCGAGCCTTCCCGTTCGCCGCGCGCGACCAGGAAAGCGAACTGGGATATTTCTCCGCCCGGGCGATGCTGCGCGGGCGTCCGGTCGTGATGCTGATCAGCGAGGTCGCCACCCATTACGGGCTGGGCCTGTCGCGCAAGCTTGCGGTGCAGATGATGCCGGTGGCGGGCGCGCTGTGCGGCGCGTCGCTCAATTCCGCCTTCCTTGCGCATTACCGCGCCGTGGCGCAGGCCCATTTCACCATCCGCAGGCTGGAGCGCGAATACGGGCCGGAGGTGCGGCGCACCGCGCAGGACCTGCGCACCCATGTGGCAGGCCAGGCGGCCGCGGGACAGGTCTGACATACCCGTCCGTCCCGGCGGCACGGGCCATCGCCGCCGGGAGGGCCGGTTATTTCCCGGCCGGGGGCGGCAGCGTGGCGTCAGGCGTTCGCCGCGTGATGCCCAGCACCAGCGCCACCACCGCGAAGATCAGGTAGAATACTTCCAGCGTCTGGCAGTAGCCGCCCATATGCGGGAAAATGAGTTCGATCACATAAGTCCCCGCCGCAAAGGCGAGGAAGACACCCGCGATCCCCATGAACCTCTCCCCCCGTCAGGCCATGACCGGTGTCGGCAGCGGCCGGTTGGCCAGTGCGGCCTCGATATTGTCAACCGCCAGCATGCCCATGTCCGTGCGGGTTTCCATCGTGGCGCTGCCGACATGCGGGGTCGCGAACACGTTGGGCAGGTCCACAAGGCGCCGGTCCGGGGTGGGTTCATTGCGGAACACATCCAGCCCCGCCGCGGCGATGTGCCCGTCACGCAGGGCGGCGATCAGTGCGTCCTCGTCCACCAGCGCGCCGCGCGCGGCATTGACGAAAATGGCCCCGCGCGGCAGCAGCGACAGCATCCGTGCATTGATCATCCCGTCCGACGCGGCACTCGCGGGCAGGTGGAGCGACAGGATGTCGCAATGGGGCAGCATCTCCTCCGGCGTTGCGAAATACCGCGCGCCCTGTTCATCGTCCGCGCTGAGGCGACGGCGGTTGGAATACAGGATCTTCATGCCGAATCCGCGCGCGCGCTGCGCCACGGCGCGGCCGATGCGGCCCATGCCGATGATGCCCAGCGTCTTGCCCGCCACGCGGCAGCCCAGCATCTCGTCCATCGCCAGTCCGCGTCCCCAGCCCTTTTTCATCAGGTCGAGATATTCCGCCGCACGCCTTGATGCCGCAAGGATCAGCAGGAGGGCGAGGTCCGCGTTGCAGTCCGTCAGGACGTCGGGCGTGTTGCTCAGCGCGATTCCACGCCCGAGGATCGCGGGAATGTCCAGATGGTCGGTGCCCACGCTGACGGTGGCGATGACGCGCACGCTGGGCGGCAGTTCCGCCACCTCGGCCGCGCGCACCGGCAGGGAGGTGGAGACCATGATCGCGTCCGGCCTGAACTCCTGCGCCGCCGCCACAAGCTCTGCCGGGGTCATCTGCGTTTCGGGGACCGCAAAGAGGGTGAAGTCCTTCTGCAGGCGTGCCATCACGGCAGGAGTCTGGCGCTGGCCCAGGAGCAGGCGGGGGCGAGGAGAGGCCATGGTAAAATGTCTTCCCTTGAAACAGAATGGCGGCTTGTGGCTTGTCCGCAACGGGGCTCCGGCCTTATGACGCAGGGCGCGGGGCCGGGTTGCGGCGCAGGCGGGAGGGTTATCCGAAGATCATGACGGGTCAAGGGGAAGCGCTGGAGATCACGCCAGATCTGATGATCCGTGCCTATGCCATCGGGCTGTTTCCCATGGCGCCCGATGCCGGCTCTGCGGAACTGGAATGGTATGACCCGCCGATGCGTGGCGTCCTGCCGCTGGATGCGTTCCATATCCCGCGCAGGCTGTACCGCACGGTCATGTCGGATCGGTTCGAGGTCGTGTCCGACCGCGATTTCCGCGCCACCATCGTGGCCTGCGCGCAGCCCGCGCCGGGGCGGGAGCAGACATGGATCAACGCACAGATCATCGACCTGTTCTGCGCGCTGCATGACATGGGATACGCCCACAGCGTGGAGACGTGGCGCGACGGGCGGATGGTGGGCGGCCTGTATGGTGTCTCCATCGGTGGCGCGTTCTTTGGCGAAAGCATGTTCAGCCGCGAACGCGACGCGTCGAAGGTCGCGCTGGTGCATCTGGTGGCGCGCCTGCGGGTGGGGGGATACGGCCTGCTCGATACGCAGTTCGGCACCGCGCACCTTGCGACGTTCGGCGGGGTGGAGATTCCCGCCACGGATTACAAGCGCAGGCTGCGCCATGCCCTTGCGCTGCCGGCGGCATGGCCCGGTGATGGCCGTGGCCCTGAAATCGTGGCAGCCATGCGCGCAATCCGTGGCGGAGGTTGACACGGCCCGCCCTGCGGGTTTGGGTCAGCGCGACATCACGATGGGGAAAGCCATGACGGAACCGGTCTTTATGCATGATGACACGTCCCCCGCCCCGCGCGCGGGGGCGGCCCGGCGGGTGCTGCTGTCGGCGCTGCTGGCATCAGGCATGGGCTGCGGCGCGGCGGTGGCGCAGGATGCCCCGGTCGTGGGTGAACATCCCCCCCTGACGCCCACGCGCGACGTGCAGGTCGATTACGACGTGCAGCCTGATGGCGTGCCCGAACCCAAGCGGGTGCGGACATGGTTTGCCGAAAATGGTGGCCTGATGCGAATCGACAGCCCCCAGGGCATGGGGGAGACGATCCTCAACCGCATGACCCGCCAGGTCACGATCATCATCAACACGCAGAAGATCTACAGCCAGCTTGATGCCCGTTATGGCATCAGCAACCCGTTCCTCCTGGACCTGTCGATGTCGTTTTCGCGCAAGGGCGCGTCCAGTGTCGCGGGGGTGGCCTGCACCGAATGGGACGTGCGCACCGACCAGGGCACGGCCGTCGCCTGCGTGACGGATGACGGCGTGATCCTGCGCGAGGTCGGGGTCGATGGCGATGGGCTGAAGGGCCGGATCGAGGCGGTGCATGTCACCTATGGCCCGATTGCCTCGGACATGTTCCAGCCTCCCGCCAATTACCGCCGCATCGACCCGCCACCACCGCCCGGCACCCCGAAAGGGGGGGAGAAGAAATGAACATGACACCAGTGAAAACCCGTTCGGGCGCCGCCTTCATGCGCGCCTGCCTCGCCAGTGCCGTGGCGGGTGTCCTTGCGGTCTCGGCGGGGGCGGCCGCGCGGGCGGCCGATGCCCCGGCACAGGACAGTGCGGCGCAAAGCCCCTTTGTCACGCCGCAGCATGATGTGGACGTGACCTATACGATCTATCCGCCCCATGCGACGCAGATGACCCTGACACAGCGCATGCGCTGGTCGGAGGCACGGATGATGCAGCGTATCGACCCCGGCAATACCGGCACCTACATGATTACGGATTACCGTGCGAAGACGCTGACGGTGATCGACCCGGACCGGCACATCAAGACCGTCGTGCCCGCGCCGGGTGCGGCCTCGGTCGATCCGTCGCGCCGGGCGGAGGGGACGTGGCTGCGCACGGGCGGGGCCACGGTGGCGGGCCATCCCTGCACGCTGTGGCAGACCAGCGATACGGACCAGCGCCCCAGCGAGATCTGCTATACCGATGACGGCGTCATGCTGGAGGTCGTGCGCGACGGCAAGGTGATGGTCGAGGCGTCGAGCATCAGCACCACGCCACAGGATTCGTCCACGTTCGACATCCCTTCGGGCCTGAAGGAAGTCAAGGCCGCCAATCCCTGAGGACCGCTTCCCCAAAGGTCCATCGTTTTCCAAAAAGCTTCGAAAGACGCCGCCCTTTCCGCACAAAGGGCGGCCCCCAAAAAACTTTCAGTCGTTTGATCCGCGCCCCTGCACGCCGGCCCGCGGGGTTTGTGGCGTGAAAGGGGCGGACCCTGCCCGCAAATCGCCATGAGCACGGTGTTTCCTTGATCCCAAGGCCGTCCCCGACGGCATTCAAGGGAGTTTCAGGGCCATGCGTGGTTTCTTGCGGACATTGATGATCGTGCCGGTGGTCGGGGGCGTGCTGTTTGCCGCTCCCCACATGGCGCAGGCCCACAGGGGCCCGGGCGACGCGTTCGTGGGTGGGCTTGTCGGCGGGGTGGTTGGCGGAATGGTCGGGGGCGCGGTCATGGAGGCCTATGGCCCGCCGCCGCCACCTCCGCCACCGCCCCGCCCGATGATGTATTACGG
>NZ_JABJWD010000057.1:0-10017 GCF_013155425.1 Gluconacetobacter entanii
GCCCATGTCTCGTCCGTAAAGGTGCCTGTTCTGTCTCCTTCTTCCATCCCTACAATATGGGAAGAAATTCAAGATCTAACAGGCCCTAATGTCGGATTTCGCCCTCATGTCAGACATTTAATTGACTAAGGCCGGCCCCATGAAGCAGACATTATGTATATCTCATGCTACAATATCTGAGCCGCTACCATCTGTGAATAGGTGATGTTGTTCGTATCTAGAAGTCTGATCGTATCTGTATAGAGTAGGTGAAATCTTGCATCAAAAATTAGATGGCAACGTTGCGGGATAATTTTCCACAATATAAGTATAAAAAAATGCGTAATGAATCGTTCTCTACAGATGATCTTATTAATAAAATTTATTATTTAAAAAACATTATTGGCACAGATATAACATATGTATCAGGATGTATACTTTCAGTTGATCTTGATGTCCCATTCTGTCTAACAACGTTTCCTAAAGAATGGCTAGATTATTATCATCAGCAGGAATATATCCATGTTGATCCGGTAGTTAGCTATGGCCTTGGTTCTCTGAAGCCTGCATTATTCTCTGATATATCATCACCATATGCGAAATCGAGAGAATTGCGTTTACATGCTGCAGAGCGAGGTATTTTTAGAAGCGGTTTTGTTGTCCCATTGAGAGGCCCCCTCGTAAACCGGGCGATGGTCTGTTTTTCCAGCCTTGAAAGGCCAGAGCAATGGAAATCCACCTGCGTTTCATTACAGGCCCAATTTATTCAGTTAGCGCGTGAGTTACATGAAAATGTTCTTGCCATCGGCCATTTTCCGCAAGCTGAAGTGGCATTAACGGCGCGGCAGAAGCAATGCCTGAAATGGGCATCTCTTGGAAAAACTGCTTCAGAAACAGCAATGATTATCGGTATCACAGAACGGGCTGTACGTGCGCATCTAGTTAGTGCCCGTTCAGCGCTGAATGCTAGTAATATTACTCAGGCGGTCGCTAAAGCGACAGCGTTGCACGTGATTTTTTAAGTTTCAATATGGCAGATCTTACACGTTTGGAAAAATGTGGAACTCACTACGATAACGGCGAAGGCATTTTTTTAACTATATGAGACCGTCGGATTTTCGGATCACATATAGAATCCAGATGAAAGTCGTAGCATGTCCACATCGAATTCGAGCCAGTATGCGTCCCGTTTCCATCAGGGACAAGGATTTTACAGCTTCTCTTTGGGGAATCTCACAGTCACTTCGGTAAGTGATGGCTTCCTCGTATTTGATGATCCTCAGGCTGCACTTGCGCCGAAGGCGGACAGTCAGGAATTTGACACCATTCTACGAAAGAAATTTCTGTCATCTGACACTGCATACACGCATATCAATACGTTACTTATAGAAGGGAATGGGAAGAAGGTTCTCATCGATAATGGATGCGGTGATAGTTTAGGGCCAAGTGCGGGTTTGCTCGTAAAACATCTGGCCAATGCTGGAGTAAAAGCTTCCGAAATAGATATCGTGCTCGTTTCCCATGCGCACCCGGATCATATTTTTGGAACGATAACGCGGACAGGCGAGCATGTTTTTCCTAACGCGCACTATATGATCAGCAAAGAAGAGTGGGATTTCTGGACCGACCCAAATATCAAAATTTCGAGCCCCTTTGGTGATGAGATGGCACGCGCCGCGATCCTCGGTGCACAACGTCATCTGAAGGCTATTGAGGATCGTGTCTCGTTCTTTGATAGTGAACAGGAAATCATGCCCGGGATTCGTGCCATTCGTGCATTTGGTCATACCCCAGGCATGATGGCGTTTATTATTACGTCAAATCGTAAAAGACTCATATATACTGCAGACGCGCTACATCATTTTGTAGTTACACTTGCTCGGCCGGATTGGGAGCTAGGTGTCGACAATGATCCGGTGGAAGCGATCGTCACCCGTATGAGACTTCTTGAAAAAATTACAAGTGTTGAGGCTCCTCTCGTCCACGTTCCTCATTTTCCATTCCCTGGTATAGGCCACATCCGAGAAGAACATGCTGGTTACGTCTGGGAACCCGTCGTTTGGGAGTGGTGATAATAGAGCCTTCGTAGGACGCCATGCCGCTGAAGATCGTCCGCGTCGGTCTCTATGCTGGGAAGTCAAATTGATTAAACTGACATTCTGAATTGTATTCACTGGGGATAGCTATAGTTGCAGAAGCCTGTAGGAATGGTTTCGTTTCTGATCTTACTGTTGATAGTTGGCTTTCTGTCTAAACTGCCTGTCTGCTCAAAGATCTCGAAGAGGATAGGTAGTTGCCTACCTTATCCCGGTCATTCAACCTTATCTTTGCAAGATCCGAAAGCTGACCGGCGACATACTCCGCTGTGCTGCCTGACCGCTCAAGGAATATGAAACAGACAGGCGGGATACGCCTCATCTCGGACATTATGCTCCTACGGAAAATTTCCGGATAGCAGACATATTATGAGCGTTCAGATAACCATACCGATCCGGAAAGAGATGACTATGCAAATTTATAGACGGCTTTTTGTGGTCCTCTTGGCCGATAACGATCACGGAAAAGCGGCCTAGTCTAGACCGCCGCTTTTCGCTCAATCGCGCGCATAAACCGCGATCTGACAAGCTGGTTCCTGACGCCCTGCAGACCTGTGCCAAACGTTGCTGCATTAGCCCGACGCTGCTAGATATTTGTCGTCGCGAAAAGCGGCTGCCAGCGCCATGCGCGGTACGGCAGCCAAGCACACGTCGATCAACTGATGATCCGGCCAGCGTCTCCAAAATTCTCGCCACAGCCTTCGGCTGATGGCCTCATCCGCAGCCTGGAATGCTGTGGTAGATGGAGCGTGAAGATGAAGGCAGTCGAGTTCAATGAATATGGTGGCCCGGACGTGCTGCGCCTGGTCGAGGTCGATATGCCTCGCCCCGGATCGGACGAAATCCGGATCAAGGTCCATGCCGCTGGCGTGAACCCGTCGGACTGGAAGCGGCGCGAAGGGCAATATCGTGCGTTCGAGGAGGTCCACTTCCCTGCCGGCCTCGGCGTGGAAGGATCAGGAGTTGTGACCGAAGTCGGTCCAGGCGTCACGGACGTGGCGATCGGCGATGCCGTATTCGGCTTCGGCGATGCCGTGATGGCCGAACAGGCGATCCTGACGCATTGGGTGCGGAAACCGGACGTGATCTCCTTCGAAGTCGCGGCGGGTCTCCCCGTCATCTCCGAGACGGCGACGCGTGCGCTCGATCAGGTCGGCGTCCAGGAGAATCAGACTCTACTGGTAAGTGGCGCCGCGGGCGGTGTCGGCACGGCCATACTTCAGCTCGCACGACTGCGCGGCATCACCGTGATCGGCACGGCGAGCGCGGGCAAGCAGGAGTATCTTGCCAGCCTCGGCGCGATCCCCACCACCTATGGCGAAGGTCTTGCCGAGCGTGTTCGCGCGCTAGCACCGTTTGGGATAGACGCCGCCATCGACGTTGCCGGCTCAGGGATCATCCCGGAACTGATCGCCATCGTCGGTGATGCTTCTCATGTCCTCTCGGTCGCCGACTTCTCGGCCGAGGAATATGGCGCGAAGTTTTCGCATGGGCCTCCCGTCGATCCTGCGCGCCTGTTCACCACGATGGCGCAGCTCTGCGAAAGCGGCGCATTCACGCTGCACATCGAAAAGACTTTCTCTCTCGACCAGGTAAGACAGGCACAGGAAACAAGCCAATCCAGAAGCGTCACGGGCAAGTTGGTCGTTCGTGTCGACTGATCAGCGCGCAACGCGACGCTCGCTTACCGTCATCTATGCCACGGTCGCGCTTGACGCTGCGGGGATCGGGGTCGTTTTTCCGATCCTGCCTCGGCTTATTCAGGATGTGACGCACACGGGCGATGTCGCTGCCTGCGTCGGGTGGCTCGCATCGCTTTACGCAGCCATGCAATTCGTCTTCGCGCCTGTTCTGGGTGCGTTGAGCGACCGGTTGGGACGGCGACCAATCCTGCTCGTCTCATTGGCAGGGGCGGCAGCCAACTACGTCGTAATGGGGTTTGCCTTCGAGCTCTGGATGCTGCTGCTCGGGAGGGCCGTAGCGGGGCTAACGAGCGCCAACGTATCGGTCGCTACGGCCTACCTCACGGACATTACGCCAGAAGAGTTACGCCCTCGCCGGTTCGGCATGATGAGCGCAATGTTCGGCGCCGGTTTCATCGTCGGCCCGGTTCTGGGCGGAATGCTCGGCGAATACTGGGTTCGCCTGCCTTTCATCGCAGCGGCCATACTCAATGCCGCCAACCTGCTGCTCGCATTCGTCACCCTGCCTGAGTCACACCCCCGCTCGACGGCCCCCTTCGATCCGAGGGCCTTGAACCCTTTAGCTCCCCTGCGCAGGCTGTTTTCGATGCCGAGGCTTCTGCCTTTCGTGCTCGTCTACTTTGCACTGAGTGGAGCGGGCGAGGCTTACGGCGTCTGCTGGGCTCTGTGGGGCTATGACGCTTTCCGCTGGAACGGCTTCTGGATTGGCCTGTCGTTAGGCGCGTTCGGCGTTTGGCAGACACTGGTTCAAGCCGTGCTGCCTGGACGGGCAACGAAGCGACTGGGTGAGCGCAAAGCGATATTGACCGGTCTCGCCTGTTCCTGTGTTGCTTTGGTCGGCTTGGCGTTCGCCTCCCGCGGGTGGATGGTATTCCTGATCATGCCTGTATTCGCGTTGGGCAGCATTGGCACACCAACCCTTCAGGCTCTCGCCACCCGGGCCGTAGACGATGACCGCCAAGGGCAGTTGCAAGGCCTGCTTGCCTCGACGGTGAGCCTTGCATCGATCATCGCGCCACTTGGCTTCACGGCGTTCTACTTCACTGTGCATCGACAATGGCCCGGTGCGATCTGGTTGGCGGTAGCTGCTATCAACCTGGCAGCTGTGCCGCTCGTGCTGCTCGGCACGAGCCGAAGGCGCATGGCACTTGATCGTAGCTGAGAGAACTGCTTAGCCGGGCTACGTCGATAGCTGCGATCCTTTCACGGAGGATCCCGAAACGAAAGATCCAGCGGGAAAGCCGGAAGAGCACTGGATGGAGCTATTATGTGGCCGTCATGAGCTTATCACCGCCTTGATTCGTCCAGTGGGGTGGCAAGGTTGTCGTTTCCCCGACCAGAATCGATGAAACCCTACGCAGGAGACGCAGGCACGTCGAGCGGCTGTCGTTGCCTCATCACGTAATCTGTTTGATTTGCCCGCTGGCTTTCGGGGTCATGATAGCCGTTGTGATGACATCGAAAAATCGGCTGGTGCGTGCCGCAAATGAAGGCTGCTCTCCCAGCCAGCCAAGAGCACCAATCAGCCCAAATAAATCCGTCCCGTCGATATCGTTGCGCGCCGTTCCTTCGGCTTGAGCACGACCAAGAAGCCGAGCGCCTGCCGACCGCAGGTTGGTACAGGAGATATGGAGGGCGGAATTCTCGTCTTCCAGGGCAATGGACATCATGCTGACGACACCATTGTAGGCCCCCATAAATCTCACGGCCTCGCTGAGCCATGAGAGTAGAGCGTTCGAAGGCGAAGCGGATTTCTCGAGCCTCTCTGCTGTCCTGGTAAGTTCATCAAGAGCTGTTCGAAGCAAAGCCTCAAACAAGGTTTCCCGGGTCGGAAAATGACGCAACAGTGTGGCGAATCCCACACCCGCACGACGGGCAATGTCACGCATGGAAACGTTTACGCCATCTTCTGCGATGGCTTCGCGTGCGCTCATGAGAAGGCGGTCGTAATTTTTTTGGGCGTCGGCTCGCATGGGTTCCGCTTGACAAGTGGTTCAGTGGTCCGTTTAACTGGATCAGTGAACCACTTGTAGCGTAATTGCTCGCGGGAGGACATGAAAATGTCAGTTAATATGCGATACAAACTTTTGGGCGAACACACCGGCCTGAGGGTTTCTGAGCTTCTGCTCGGGACCGCGAATTTTGGCCGCGCCTGGGGTGGACATGGTGCGGAGCCGGACGAAGCGCGCCGCATTCTGGACACTTACGCTGAGGCGGGCGGGAATTTCATCGATACTGCCAACGGTTATCAGGAAGGACAGTCCGAGGAATTTCTGGGAAACCTGCTTGCGGGACGACGCAACGAATTCGTTCTGTCCACAAAATACTCAGTAAAGACCAATGCGACGTCCGGCATCCTCGAAACCGGCAATAGTCGTCAGGCCATGGTGTCATCCGTCGATGCAAGCCTGAAGCGGCTCAAGACCGACCGCATCGACATTTACTGGGCGCATGTTTCGGATGGTGTTACGCCGCTTGAAGAAATTGTGCGGGGGTTCGATGACCTCGCACGTGCCGGCAAGATCCTCTATGCCGGACTGTCAAATTTCCCAGCATGGCGCGTGGCAAGAGCTGCAACGATCGCGGAGATTCGCGGCGCTGTTCCGATTGCGGGTATCCAAGTCGAACACAGCCTCGTGCAGCGTGCAACCGAAGATGAATTGATTCCTGCAGCCCGGGCACTTGGCCTCGGTGTGGTTGCTTTCTCGCCGCTTGGTGGCGGCGTCCTGACCGGGAAGTATCGGGCAGAGGAAGCTACAGATCGGCGCAACGAGGCCTGGGCCGGTGCCGGCTTCCAGCCTGAAAATACGCCACAACGCACGGCCATTATTGACCGTCTGTTTCAGGTCGCGGCAGAGATGGACGTGACGCCAGGAGAAGTCGCCATTGCCTGGGTAGCCGCCAAGGGCTCGTTTCCGATTATCGGCCCTCGCACACTTGCCCAACTCGAAAGCAATCTGGCCGCCACCAAGTTGGCGCTGTCATCCGAGCAGGTAGCGCGTCTTGACGAGGTGAGCGCAACCCCGCGCAGCTATCCCTACACAGTGCTTGACGCCCCCCGGATCAAGGACATCATCACCGGCGGCATGGACGCCCGGATAGACGCTCCTGTGAAACCCGTTGCCTGAGAAACAGCGTGAGACCTGGTTGCGGTCAGGGCGTCCTGCATCTCAGGCGGAAGAGAGAAAACGCTTCGTCAGCCGTAGGACGTCAGCTTACGGATCTCCGCACTTCCAGACCGATAGTCCGCCCTCCCCATTTAGCTGTCAATTTTCCTGGAGAATTCCAAAACAGGCCGCCAGTGGCAGCTTCTTACGCAATACGGATTACGCCTTTTCCTCGGGCAGCCTGAAGTTGCCGAATTGTCTCAACAGACAGACCCTGAGCCAGCATTTCGTCGATTAGATCAATATGCAGCGCAGACAGTAAGGCGTGGGCACTATAGATCGCATAATCTTCATCAACCTGATTTGATGCCTCCATAATGAAGTTTTTCGTCTTCGCGTGCATCCATCGATAATGCGGAGATTGCAGTAATCCCCCGGTGGCTTCTCGGGCATGGATCAGGTGCCTGTTCGCAATCTTAAACATTAAGATGGCATCGAGAAATGCAATAAGGCGGTCCAGGGGGGCAGCGCTTTCGTCAAATGGTGGGACACCGGTCGTCACTCTTTCTTTAAGGATGGCGATCTTCGTGGCCCACAGCGCGTCCAGAAGGCCGTCCCGGTTACCAAATGCTCGAAATAAGGTTCCTTTCCCGACAGATGCGGCTGCGGCGATAGCGTCCATCGTCACCGAACCCGGCAGCTTACTTTGAGCGAACAGCATATCTGCGGCTGCCAGCATGCCTTCAAGGGCGACTGGCGGCCGCCCCCGATTTTTATGTTGTATTTCGGACTCTCGGTCCGTTATAGGTGAAGCCTCTGAACTCATAGTCTTTAATTTATGCCGGAGAGCACTGCATGTCACCAACATCTGTCCTTCCTGACTGGCTCGAAACAGCATTTGAAGCCCTTGAACGTGGCGATATCGACGGCTGGATGTCGATCTATGATGCAGATGCCGTGCATGAGTTTCCATTTGCTCCGGACGGCTCTCCGACCCGTTTAACGGGACGGGATGCTATCGCTGCATACATGCAGCGTCTGCCGACGTTCATTCGCTTCGGCTCGCTCAGAGATGTGCACGTGCGTGAAGTCGGCGATGAACTGATCGTGGAAGCCACAGGTCATCATCACAGGATCTCGGATGGCGCTCCCCGAGACATCAGCTATGTCTGGTTCATCACAAGACGTGCCGGCAAGGTGACGTTGATCCGGGATTATATGAATCCGCTCCAGTTGGAGCGCATCGCATCGTCTTAATAAGAGAAAGGCGATGTCCGCTTTTGCGTTCTTCGGGCGGATAGCAGACATTCCGCTTTCCCCCTTTGCTGACTTTTTTTGCCGGGAATAGGGAATTACTTGGTATGGGGGGTAGCTTTCAGAGTCAGAGGGCTGCGCGGATTTTCGTGACGGGTTGAGAGGGTGGGAGAGAGGCTCCTGTCCGCCCGTCATGGAGTTTTCGTCATGGCGACCACTATTTCCAAAATCAGCCTCAGTTCGTCCCGTGACATTCCGTTCAACCGGCTGGTGCTGTCCCAGTCCAACGTGCGGCGTGTGAAATCCGGCCTGTCGATCGAGGAACTGGCCCGCGACATCGAGCGCCGAGGGCTGCTGCAGAGCCTGAATGTCCGTCCCGTTTTGAATGACGATGGGACCGAGACCGGCAGCTATGAAGTGCCCGCCGGTGGGCGTCGTTTCCGTGCCCTTGAACTGCTGGTGAAGCAGAAAAAACTGGCGAAGACGGCGGCCGTGCCATGCGTGGTACGCGCGGCCGGATCGGCCATTCTCGCCGAGGATGATTCCCTGGCCGAGAACGTCCAGCGTCTGGCCCTGCATCCTCTGGACCAGTTCCGCGCCTTCCGTGACATGCTGGAAAAGGGCATGTCCGAAGAGGAAATCGCCGCCGCGTTCTTTGTCGCACCGGCCGTGGTCAAGCAGCGTCTGCGTCTCATGACCGTGTCGGCCAAATTGCTGGATATCTATGAGCAGGACGGCATGAAGCTGGAACAGCTGATGGCTTTTTCCATCAGCGATGACCATGCCCGTCAGGAACAGGTGTGGGACATCGTGTCCCAGAGCCATAACCGCGAACCCTATGTCATCCGCCGCATGCTGACCGAGAAAACCGTGCGGGCCTCGGATCGTCGCGTGCGCTTCGTCGGACTGGATACCTATCTTGCGGCCGGTGGTCCTATCATGCGCGACCTGTTCGAAGCGGATGACGGTGGGTGGCTGCAGGATCCCGCCATTCTGGACCGGCTGGTCATGGAAAAGCTGCACGCAGCCGCGGAAGATATCCGTGCCGAAGGCTGGAAATGGGTCGAGACGGCCCTATCTTTCCCATGGGGTCACACACGGCAGTTCGTCGAGATCGATGGCACGGAAGTGCCCCTGACCGATGAAGAGACGGCCCGTCTCGAGGTCCTTCATACCGAGCAGGAAAGTATCGAGGCTGAATACGCCCAGGCCGACGAATACCCTGATAAGGTTGATGCAAGGCTGGGCGAGATCGAACGGGCCATTCTTGCCCTGGAAGAACGGCCCCTGACGTTCGATTCCGCTGACATGGCGCGGGCGGGGGCGTTCGTCAGCCTCGACAGTGATGGCACGCTGCAGGTGGAGCGGGGCTTCGTCCTGCCCGAGGACATGCCGAGTGAGCCGGAAGAGACCGATGATGCGGGCAGCGCCGATGAATACGATCGCCCTGCATATGATGGGCAGGACCATGATAGCACAGGCCATGGTTATCAGGAGGGCGATAGCATTGCTCCAGACGTCGAGCCCGAGGAGGAAGACGGGATCAAGCCGCTGCCCGACCGGTTGCTCACCGAACTGACGGCCTGGCGCACGCTGGCCCTGCGGGACGCGTTTGCCAGCAACCCGCACATTGCCCTGACCAATGCGCAGTCATGGGATGCTGGCGATCTGGCCCGCAGGCTGGCCGAGAACGCCGAGGCGGTCTGTCGGCATTACCTCTCGGCCGGGCGACGGCACGGCAATTACTGGCTGGTCGGCGACGTCCACAACACCCCCGGGCGGTCACTTTATGTCCGCCTGCATGGTGGACCGGACGGCCGTGGCCGTGCGGGGAAATGGACGGATGGCGCGACGGGGCAGCATGGCGATCTGCTCGAC
>NZ_JABJWD010000058.1:0-95764 GCF_013155425.1 Gluconacetobacter entanii
TCTTCCGTAAAACGACTGCGTTTCATTCGTCCGTATCCTTCTCGATCGGACTCTACTTTAAAATGGTGACATTTCCGGGGGGCACGTCAAATTGGGTGGAAACCCTGATTTTCGATGCAGGGATTTTCCCCTGTTTCAGCAAATAAGGAAAGTCTCCTCATTATCACATCTGCATTTCGTCAGACACGGGGATCAGCAATGGCAACGCCTTTCCCCTTTCCCTGTTGCGTGACCCGGATCACATATGATTCCATGGACGCAAAATTAATCATGGACAAAATATGACTGTTTTGTGATTTTTGTGGGGATGAAAGAAACAACACGACCGCATGCTGACATCCACATCCGTCACCTGACAGGACGCGATCCGGATACAGGGCTGTTTCCCCCTGCCCTGCTTGCGCAGTTCCGGCAGGCGCTGGCGCAGGGAGCATCGGAACTGCAGCGCGACGGATATACGCTGCAGGACGTGACACATATTGTTTTCACCCTGACCGGGACCAAGGATTTCACGTCATCCTTTTCCCTGCTTAACGAACTGTTCGGGCATAGTTGCCCCGCAACAACGTTCCGGCTTGTCAGAACTTATGACAAACCCGGCCAGCTTATTGAACTGGATCTGATGGTCCGGCAGGCACGGTCCTGAAAGACTGTCCGGGAACAACAATTCGATAAAAAGAACAAAAGCGTTTCCCGCTGATCAACCAGGCAGCACGGGAATTTCGGTATTTGCCCGACGGTGCGGCATGCGCTCGGGATCCTGTTGTGTCTTCGATGGTGGTTTGGAATTACTGAATGTTCAGTAATACGGGCATGGGGTGCTCAGGTAATCCTTTATATATTTTGCAACACCATCTTCGAGACTCATGAAGGGCCGGGAATAGCCCGCAGCCTTCAGGCGCCTCATATCCGCACAGGTATAAGACTGGTACTGCCCGCGAAGTTTTTCCGGCATATCGACAAATTCGACATTGCGCACAACACCTGCCGCATCGCACACGGCATGGGCCAGATCCAGATAGGTGCGCGCAACACCCGTTCCGCAATTGAACAGGCCGTTAACCCCGGAATTGTCCAGCAGCCAGAGCATCACATCGACAACATCGCCCACCCAGATGAAATCACGCGCCTGCATCCCATCAGGCAGGCCGGGGACATCGGAACGGAACAGGCGTAGGGGCGCACCGCTGCGAACTTCGTCGTACTTCCCCTTGACGACCGAAATCATGGCCCCCTTGTGATATTCATTAGGGCCATAAACGTTGAAGAATTTGAGGCCAACCCACTGTGGCGGTGCCTTGGCCTTCTTTTGCAACTGATGCATCACCCATTGATCAAAGGCATGTTTTGACCAGCCATACAGGTTGAGGGGATGGAGTTCATCCAGCCTGTCCGGTGCATCCGAAAACTCCTCCGGTCGGGATGCCGCGCCATAAGTCGCCGCGGAAGACGCGTAAATGAAACGCACCCCATGTCGTGCGCACCATGTCCACAGTTTCTGTGACAGTTCGACGTTTGACTGCCAGACGAGATCCCCATCCGTCGCTGTCGTCGTGCTGATGGCACCCATATGAAAAATGGCGGTAACGGACGGATTCTCTTCGAGAAAGGATTCCAGAGATTCAGGCGGGATGATTTCCAAGGGCGCATGACGCTGCAGATTCCGCCATTTTCCAGCCTCTCCCAGCCAGTCAGAAACGACGGTCTCTTCACCGCGGCTACGTAGCTTCCCCTGCAGGTAAGAGCCGATAAACCCTGCACCGCCCGTTATAACAATCATTTATCAAGCCCATGATGCCCACCTGCATGAAATATCATCATCCGACTTGGGAGAGCAACAAATGCTTACTGGCACAGTCCATGCCAGATGAACGGCCCTGCGGGAACGCAAATCACTTCCCAAAACCGATATCAGAGCGCGGTGGAAACGCTATCCGGGGTTTCTGAGATCACACGCGCGATGCATTTGGCCACCAGGCCATGCGCAGTGGTAATATCGTTGAATTCGTCGCCTTCCGGGCCAAGTTGATGGGCCATCTGCTGTTCGTCGCGTTCCTTGATACGGGTCTGTTCATAACGCAGCATCTCGACCTGCTGGTCATGGTCCAGCAGGCGGATCGCCTTTTGCAATGCGACTTCCAGACAGCCAACATACGCTTCCAGCAACGCAATCTCGTTCGCATTCACAGGCGCATCGTCGTTCATCATATCCATCACTCCCGTTTCGGGAACAAAGGATGCGATACCCCAATGATGCGGTCAATCTTGAAATATTTCGTATAATATTCCACGCTATCGCAATAGCGTGACCTGTCAGCATCCGCTTACCGGCCCCGTTACATCCTATTGATGAAAATTTTCCAGAATATTATTTATAAATATGATAGTTTTCAGAAATATATTTATTTAAAATAATAAAAGTTTTTGGGAGCCGATTTTTTAAAATATTCACTAAAAACTTTCTGTAATTTTCAGGGTGCTTTACAGCCCCTCATAAAACGCCTTCAGCCGCGCAATATAGGCCGCGCGTGAAAAGAACCCGGCCCGCGCATGACCTCGTGCCACAAGATCCCGACACAACCCTTCGTCTTTCCTTTCGTGATCGAGGGCCATGATCGCCCTTGCGATGTCATCCACATCGAACGGATCGACAAGCAGGGCGGCGCCACCTGCAATCTCCTCTGTCGCCCCACCGCGGGAAGTCATGACAGGCGTCCCCAGCAGCATGGCCTCGACAATGGGAAGACCAAAGCCTTCGGCGAGGGAAGGAAAGACCAGCGCATGTGCCTCGGCCAGTCCACGCAACAGCGAAGGTCTCTCGCTCCACGCAATGCGGATCAGTTGTCCCGGCCCCTGCGGCAGCGACAGGTCCGGCCTGTCATCCCCATCCGGTCCCACCAGAACCAGCGGACGGGCACTGCCGCTGCGGACATAGGCGGCAATCAGACGTTCAATGTTCTTGCGTGATTCCACCCGCCCGATATGGATCAGGCTGCCGGGAGGAATGATGCGGGGACTTTCCATTACGGCAGGAATGTCGATATCGACCATCTGGTACAGATTGACCACACGCTGCGGGCTGATACCCAGAATGTCGATCATCTGCTGCCGAACGGTTTCCGAAACCGTGACAATCACATCCACCCGCATGAACAGCCTGCGCAGCAAACGGGCAAACCGGACAGGATCGATGCCCGTCAGTCCCGGATTGAGGATCGGCACAAGGTCATGGACCGTCACGACATTAAGACATCCCTGCATCACCATCGGCAAGGGATAGGTCCAGTGCATCACCGCAGGCGGCGTGTCCGTAACGACGGAGGTCAGTTGGCCGAATGTCTTGTACCGGACATGCGCCCTGCGGTACAGGTCCGGACAGGAAGCACTTTCATGTCCATCCGCATCCCGCCCGACTTGCACATGCCGTCGCGGCCACATGGAACGGATCAGACGGTCAACTTTGTCAAACTTCCTGAGAAAAGACGGTTTTTGTCCCTTGACCCGGCCATCGACAAAAACCGTATGGATACCAAGATCACCCAGACAGGTGGCAAGATCCTGGGTATATCTCGTCACGCCGGTACCGTTATTAAGCCCGATATTGCGACTATCCAGCCAGACCGGGCCGATAGCAGGAAGAACTGACAATGCCAGAGGGCCTTTCGATCCAGTGTCGCTTTCACCGGCCCCGTCAGGAGCGCATTATTTTGCCAGCCACGCCGCCGTGATACCCGGACTGATGATGGTGCTCAGCAGGTTGAAGAACTTGTTGAAGCTATTGATGCCAGCATTCGCGACATAGATCAGATCATGATTCTTCATCGGGAACTTCTGCGCCAGGAAATAATCCTGCGCATTCATCAGGTCGAGCTGGTACACTACCGGAGTACTCTGCTGGCCTGGGTCTATCTGAAGACCCAGCTTGGTGGCGATGTCACGATCCTCGAACCGGAACAGGTAAACCGCACTCGGGTTGCCCTGTCCATCAGACACGCCCCCGACCCGCGACATTCCCTCCGCCAGGGTAAGCGTCGGGGTTCCGAACGAAACCTCGGTTACTTTGGAACTTGCACCGAATACTGTAAATGTACGCGGTTCCTGCAAAAGCTCGAGCCGGTCGCCCGGTTGCAGCACAATATCCTGTTCCGGGTTCTGTTCAATTAGCTTCAGCGGAGCCTCCACCACACGGTCGCCACGCGTCAGTTGGACGATGGTGTCTTCCGACAACTGCTTCGGACCGCCCGCCAGCGCGATGATGTCGATCACCCGCTCCTGGCTGGGGGTCAGCGGTATACGACCCGTGCGGGCAACCGCACCATAGACGATCACCACGTTCGTTTCATCCAGTACCGGACGCACGACCACGGCGGGGCGGGAAGACATGTGCTTCAGGCTGCTGCTGACACGCTGTGAAATCTCGGAAATCGTCATGCCAGCGACATGCACCTTCCCGACATAGGGAATGGTGATGTTGCCTTCGTTATTGACCTGCACCACCGGCAGGCGCGTTTCAACGGCGCCAACGGGCGGCCCGCCCCCCACACCGTTCATGCTGGTCAGGTTGCTGGGATCAGACACCGCAGAAGTGGAAACACTTCCGGTAAAGACACCATCCCCGATTTCATAGATGGAGATTGCCAGGTTATCGCCCGGACCGATACGGTCATTGTGGCTTGGCGTATAGCTGGTCGTGTTGAGCGTGGAAAGCAGCGGGAGCTTTTCCTCATCCAGCCATGACACCAGTTCGGGCGTGATGCGGACAATCTTGAAGCCCAGCGTATTCTTCTTCGGGTTCTTCTGCTCAGCGGTGATCTGGGACTGCACCGGGCCGCTGTTGGGAAGGGTGTCGCAACCGGCAAGGACGCCGCCCACAAGGCACAGCATCCCCATGCCACGCACAAGACAACATATCCTGTTGCCCCACAAAGACACACGACCGCCAGTTGCAACCGGCGGTGTCGTCATTCCGACGGTATTGCCGTCTTCATGACGCGCCCTCAAAACAACAGGATGGTCCAGCATGCTGATTAAATGTTTTCTCTTTGCTAGGAACAACGTGCGACTTTCCGAAGCACTCAGGAAACCGCCGGAAGGAAAAGTCAGATATCTCTACCCTGCCAGCAAAGAACGATCAACCGGAACCTGTCAGGCCCCCCTTGCTCAGCATAATGGCCTGGGGACAAGGACACGCCTGCCTGCAATACCGGGGATATCACCATGATATGGGGAACGTGGTGGAGCTGAGGGGAATCGAACCCCTGACCTCCTCATTGCGAACGAGGCGCTCTCCCATCTGAGCTACAGCCCCACATTCCGTAACCGGCGATAAATCACAGGAGCGCGCATGATGTCAACCCTGCGCAAAGATCACGGATGCGTTTCATGTATCGGCGCACATGATATTGTAGGGCCCGCCCCGAGAGGCTAGATTCCCGGACATGCTCCCTCTTTGAAAGTTGGCCCATTGATTACCATTGTGTTCAGGCTGCTGTTCGAACTGATACAGCTTTACACCTGGGTCGTTCTTCTGGCCTGCCTTTTCAGCTTCCTGATCGGTTTCGGGATCCTGGATCCGCGGGAACGGGTCGTATGGAAAATCTATAATTTCCTGTCGCGCATGACCGAACCCCTGCTGCAGCCCATCCGCAATATCCTTCCCCCCATCGCGAATATCGACCTCAGCCCCATCGCGCTGCTGCTGCTGATCCAGTATGTGCTGTGCCCTGTCCTGGGCAAGATATATGGCATGCTGCTTGTAGGGATTGCCTAACGGGCCGTCTGCCTGAATGCTAGGGGCGATACGCGCCGTGGCGGAAGCGGGTTCCGCCACGTGTCCCGCGC
The DNA here is from genome assembly GCF_013155425.1 of Gluconacetobacter entanii. Lineage (NCBI taxonomy): Bacteria > Pseudomonadati > Pseudomonadota > Alphaproteobacteria > Acetobacterales > Acetobacteraceae > Gluconacetobacter > Gluconacetobacter entanii. Next base: position 5,842 of record NZ_JABJWD010000058.1, read on the forward strand.
ATCCTGCCCCATGGCAATCAGGAGTGCCCATGTCCATCATCAAGAAGCTTTCGGCAGCATGCCTTGCCCTTCCCCTTCTCGCCGCGGTTTCGACTGCGCCAGTCCATGCGCAGGGACTGTCCGGCCTGACGGGTGGCGGCAATAACGGATCTTCCCTGCTGGGAAATGCCGCGTCCGGCGCCCTGTCGAACAGCGGCCTGAACATCCCGTCGGTGTCTTCGCTGGCCCCGTCGAACGTGACGGGCCTGCTGAGCTACTGCGTTGAAAACAACTATCTCGGCGGGAATTCCCCTTCGACGGTCCTCTCCTCGCTGAAGAGCAAGAGCGGCCTTGATACTTCCAGCCCGCTTTATTCCAACGGCCAGAAGGGAATTCTCGATACCGGGAACGGCAACACCTTCTCGCTGTCCTCGCTGGAAGGCAACATGAAGCAGAAAGTTACCAAGAAGGTCTGCAGCGCTGTCCTCAAGCAGGGCAAGTCGCTTCTGTGATAACCGGCTCCCCTTGGGGGACCTGCGGTCGGGACGATGTCCCGGCCGCGTACCCATTCCCGGAGTGTTTTTCAAAAGCCTGCCACGAAACATCCGCAAATCATAAAGACGTTTCTGGTAAAGCTTTTTGAAAAAAGGCACCTCCCAAAAACTTTTATTATTTATCAAACAGTTATTTTAAAGAAGTCCCGTCAGAAGGGGCGGACGACAATCATGATGACGACAATCATCATCAGGACGGTCGGAACCTCGTTCGCCATACGGTAAAAACGTTCATTGTGGATATTGCGGTCCTCGGCAAAGGCGCGCCGCCATGATGCACATGCACCATGGAACCCCGCCAGACCGAATACGGCGACAAGCTTCGTCAACCACCATCCGGCATGCCAGTCTATCAGGCCCGGCATTATCGCCAGAAGGCCGCCGAACAGGAACGTGCTGCACATCGCAGGCAGCATGATCATGCGCAGCAGCTTGTATTCCATCACTTTGAAACGTTCGGATTCCGCCGATCCCACCGCCACCTGACAGTGATAGACAAACAGGCGGGGCAGGTAGAACAGGCCCGCCATCCATGCAACCATGGACATGATATGGAACGCCTTGATCCACAGCATCCAGGGCCACAGCACAGCCATCACGCGGCACGTCCCTGCGAACGCAGGATCCGTTTCACCAGTGCGGTGAACTCCGTCAGGTGCCCGACCCGCAGCAGGCCCGGCCAGCTCACGGCTGGCAGGTCCAGAGGCCGCAGCAGCACGCACGCCATGCCCGCCGCACGTGCCGCCGCCGCCCCCGTTTCGGTGTCCTCCAGCACGATGCAATCCTCCGGCAGAACCCCCTCGCTCCGGGCTGCGGACAGGTAAACCGCCGGATCTGGCTTGGGTTTGCCCATGTCGCGCGCCGAATGGATACATTCCGGCGCGATCAGCGCATCCAGACCCGTCCGCCCGAATTTGGCGTCCATTTCCAGTTTCGAGGAATTGGATCCAATGCGGAAGGGAATGCCGAGTTCGCGTATTTCACGCAGCATGGCGGCTGATCCCTCGATCGTTTCCGCCTCCGAGCGCATCAGTTCCACCAGCGCGTGCTGCATCCTGACTGGCCAGTCCCGACCCAGTTGCAGCCCTGCCTGATCTTCCATTTCTTCCTTCAGGGCCGTCAGGGCCTTGCCGGCGAAACGTTTAACCGCGTCCTCATCACTGATTTCCAGCCCGACCTTGCGCAGTTCACGCGCCAGCATGCGGCACGATGGACCTTCGCTGTCGATCAGTACGCCATCACAGTCAAAGATGATCAGCCGCAGTCGCCCGTCGGGCCTGATGGAAGCAGGTAGCATGCTCAGATATTCCTGATGGTCTGGATCAGATCGCCGACATGTTCGGGCGGTGTCGCAGGCACGACCCCATGACCGAGATTGAAGATGTGGGGACGCCCCTTCATCGCATCACGGATGGCCAGCGCCTCCCTGCGCATGCCTTCCCCTCCGGCAAGCACACGCAGGGGATCAAGATTGCCCTGCAATACCAGCGTTGCGGGCAGTTGCGCGGCAACCGCCTTCATGTCCGAACCGGTATCCAGCGCCATCGCATTGATTCCGGTCTCGCGCCCGTATTCCACTGCCATGACCCCGGCGAGGCGTGGGAAACCGATTACCGGCACGCCCGGATGGCGTTCGTTGATGATCCGCACGATCCGCTGCGCCGGGGCGATGACATGCTGGCGGAACTGCGACGGTGGCAACAGGCCGGCCCAACTGTCAAACAGCATCACGGCTTCGGCCCCGGCCTCGATCTGCTGGCACAGCATGTCCGCCGTTGCGGTGGTCAGCATATCCATGAGTTCGCCAAAGAATTCCGGATCGGAATAGGCCAGCCCGCGCGTCACATCGAATTCCCGCGATCCGTGGCCTTCGACCATGTAACACGCCACGGTAAACGGCGCACCGGCAAAGCCGATCAGCGTGACCTGACCGGGTTTCGCGACACCGATCGGCTCCGGTCCGTCAACGATGCTCCGCAGCCTGCGCAGTGTTTCCATGACCGGCGCGGTCGCCTTTTCCACCCGTGCGGGATCGAGGCGCTTGAGGTCGCTCAGGCTGCGCACCGGTTCCAGCACCGGCCCGCGACCATGGATGAACTCCAGCGACTGCCCCATGGCCCAAGGCAGGATGAGAATGTCGGAAAACAGGATCGCCCCGTCCATGCCAAAGCGCCGGATGGGCTGGAGCGTGATTTCGGTGGCCATGTCGGGCGTCATGCAACGCGTGATGAAATCGGCCTTTTCACGCAGGGCGCGGAATTCCGGCAAAAAGCGTCCTGCCTGCCGCATCAGCCATACCGGGGGGGGCCAGATCGCTTCTCCCGCAAGAGCGCGCAGAAGGGGTTTGCCTGTTTCCGTCATCGGTCCGTCGTTCTGTTTCATCATTGCGGGGGGACTATCTCGTACTTTTCCTCACCCGAACAGCACGGATACGCACCTGCGACATTTCCCCCGGCGCGTGCGTCTCACTCCTAAACAATAAAAGAAAAGAGAAAGAAATTCTTGAAGGGGTTAATAGGGCATGTGAGTGATGGGGTACCCATGTTTCCGAAAATGTACCCCGTTTTTCCCACAGTGTGTACAACCCGCCATTACGCAGTTTTCAGCCATCAGGGAAAGTTATCCAGATTTTCCCTACAGGGGGCTGTGTACAACTCAGGTTTTGCGGGGGTGTTCGCCTTATCCACGGTACTCGGTACGATGCGGAATCATCCGAAGTACCATCCCCATGTACCACAGTACTCCCGGAGTACTCCCAGGCCTGAATTTCATGTTTCACTTTGAGAGTACGGAGCGGCAGATGACAGACGACTCGAATTTAGTACTAAAGGCCCATTCATTACAGGCCGAGTCGCCACGGATAGTACTCGCAAGCCAGTCCGCGGCCCGGCGCGGACTGCTGGAATCGGCGGGATTGGCCATTTCATGCCAGCCCGCCAGTGTGGATGAGGCAACCGTAAAGCGGGAGTGCCGCGAAGCCGGACTCGATGTCGATGCGACTGCCCTGACGCTGGCGCGGGCCAAGGCCGCACGAATCGTAGCGCCGGATGCGATCGTGATCGGCGCGGACCAGATGCTGTCGTGCAACGGTGAATGGTTTGACAAGCCGGAGGACCTGGAACGTGCACGGGCGCAGTTGATGCGGCTACGCGGGCAGGTGCATGTCCTGCATACGGCCGTAGTCGTGATGCGCGACGGCGTGGAGGTCTGGCGCCACATTGCGCGTCCGTGCCTGTGGATGCGTAATTTCAGCGAGGAGTTCCTTGACAGCTACCTCCGGCTGGAAGGCGACGCCGTCCTGTCCTGCGTCGGGGCCTATCGACTGGAGGGGCCGGGGCTGCACCTGTTTGCCCGTATCGAGGGGGACCATGACGCCATCCTTGGCCTGCCGGTCCTGCCCCTTCTGGAATTCCTGCGTGAACAGGGGACGGTACGAACCTGAATTTAGGGGCTTGCAAAGCTGTTGGGCACTCGCTATACCCCGGCAGGCAAGCGGGTCGTGCCCATGCGATCCGCTCTATATTGTGGGGCCATAGCTCAGTTGGGAGAGCGCCTGAATGGCATTCAGGAGGTCGTGAGTTCGATTCTCATTGGCTCCACCATATTGCTTCTTCTAAAAATCAGCATCTATATAGTCCGTACCATGGTAATATCTACCTATGGTAGTTGGTCGGGGGAATAATCATTCCCCTTCCGGTAGCAAATTTCGTGCTGAAGAAAGTCTTTTTGCGTCTTTTTCTTCGAAAAAAGAAGATAATCTTTTTTCATAAAGACGACGTTTCCTGAAGCTTTTTGAAAAAAGCTTCACCAAAAACTTCCCCATGTTTTTTCAGGAAGTTTTGGCAGGGGATTACTCAGCGATAGAGTTCGGCCGCGGCATCGATCGCGGCATCGATCGTGTCGTAGAAGGTCAACTGGCCATTCTGCAGGACGGCGCCCTTGTCGCAATATTCGCGCAACGTATTGGGATCGTGCGACACCATGATGAGCGTTCCGTGTTCGCGCCGTTCCAGCAACGCTTCGCGACATTGCAGGCGAAAGGAAGTGTCACCCACTGCGGTGACTTCGTCCACAAGGTAACAGTCGAAACGGATGGCAAGCGATACGGCAAAGGCAAGGCGCGCCTGCATACCGGAAGAATAGGTCTTCACCGGCGCATCGAAATAATGTCCCAGTCGGGCAAAGCTGTTGACGTAATCAAGGATGTCATTGATCGGACGGCGATAGATGCGGGCGATGAAGCGCGCATTGTCCGCGCCGGTCAGGCTGCCCTGGAAGGCGCCGCCAAATCCCAGTGGCCATGAAATCGACATCGTGCGCGTGATACGCCCGCTGGTGGGATATTCGATCCCGGCGATCATGCGCGTCAGGGTCGATTTACCCGCGCCGTTGACCCCGACGATTCCAATGGACTCACCCCGTTCGATCACGAAGGACTGGTGATCCAGCACGCATTTGTTGACGCCGCGCGCGTGATACACCTTTGTGACGTTTTCGAACTGGATCATGGTCTTGTATTTGCGGCCTGTTGGAAAGCGTTCTGATTATGGAGTATCGTGTGTCCGTAACGGAGGTCATACCGTTATCGCAGGATCAGGGTATGCACGTACCGGCCTGACTTACGCTATCACGCAGGATCAGATGATGCAATTGCGCGGGCGTCAGTGCTTCGGCCTGACTTCGGGGCTGACGGTCCGTCCCCTGCGCGTCAAACGGAATAACGACATAGGGGGTCCCGCGGGCGTCGTTTGGTGTCACCATGCCGGGAATGGAGGGACGATGGTCCCCGAAGAAGACCAGCAGCCCTGACCTGCCGCTGGCCGCCAGGGTATCCATCAGGTCGCCCAGCATCCGGTCGCTGTTACGCAGGTGACGCAGATAATGGGCAAGCGCCGTTTTCGGACCGTCGGGCGACGGGGCGGGCCATGGACCGTGATTTTCCATCGTGACCGCATAGATGAAGGTCGGCTTCGTGCTTTTGCTGACCAGTTGCCCGATCTGCCGTGCCAGCGCGGTATCCTCGATATAGGGCATGTCGGGTCGGGGTGTGTGGGTAAAGGCATCCTCGCCAATGATGCAGGTGAACCCGCATGCCGGCATCAGGCGGGAACGCCCATAGAACTGCAGGTCATGGGGATGGGCGAAAACACATTCATACCCCGCCTGTCCCATGATGGCCGGCAGGGACAGGGCCACATCCCGGTTCGCGCTCAGAAAGGGGTCGTAGGCGCGGAAGCCCAGCGCATCTTCCTCCTGCCCGAACAGGACACCGTATTCGGTGCGCATGGTATAGGCGCCAAACCCGCTGACATTGAGCGTTCCCCAGTCGCTGGCCAGGCCCTGTGCCCGCTTCAGGCCCGGCAGGTCCGGAAGTGGTATGGGGGCAGACCTGCCCGCAAACAGGTCGGCAGGCACCGCAAAGGACTCACACTGCACCACGATGACAATGTCACGCGCCGGATGCCCCATGACGGGCGGGACGGTAACAGTCTCGGGCAGGGAGGCAAGTTCGTCGCGCCAGCGTCGCCAGTAAAGGAACAGCGACCCCGGCAGGCCAAGTCGGGCGATATCGCGGGGCATATCCGGTACGGGCGCCCAGCGCGCGGCCGGAATGGCCCGTAAGGCGATGACGCAGGCGATCAGGCATGCGACCCCTGCCAGATGGGGAAGCGGATTGAGGCTGAAACAGACCGCCAGCAGCAGTGGCAGCGCGATCATGCCCCCCACCAGGGCGATGCGTCCCGGCACGGGAATGGAAAACAGGTAGAATTTGGGATTTTGCAGGAAACTGCGCGCCGCGACCACGTCGCAGAACAGCATGGGTTCACCAAGGATCGACAGTTTGATATTCGATCCGATGATCAGGCAGGCACTGAGCGCCATCGTCAGGCATGCCGCCAGGACCGGCGCGCCCGACAGCGCGAGCCACCCGCCAAACTGCACGCCACTGAGCAGTCCATCAAGGACGCATCGTCGCAGGGATGGAAAGCCTGATATGCTCGGCCGTACCATATTTCCCATCAGGCAGACGGAAATTGCTGTTACGATCAGAGAGATAAAGGGAGGCCATAATTGCATCAAATAAGGACTACATTCTATCCGGACGGCATGAAGCGGGAAGGGTGTGGTCTTTTCTTGCCGATGCCGTGTGGAAGGGCAAGTGCATGGCTGCAGTAATCGCGCCAGCCATGAACCGGCATGGAAACGCAGGCGTGATCATGAGCATTATCGTAGCAGGACAGGGGAAGTGGCACGGCATGGGGATGTTTTCATGAAGGTGGTACTGGATGACGCTTTCTTCGTCCGTGCCCCTCCCCTGCGTCGCGATATGCCGCGCCTGGCGTCGCGCGGAAGCGGGATGGCGGACCCCGATGCGGTGGCATGTCTGCTCGATGCCCGTGTGGGGGGCGAATTCTGGGCCTCTCCTCCTGCCCTGACACGGCCTGTCATCGTCACGGCGACAATAGCCGAACAGCGCAGAAGGGGACAGGTGGGTGTTGCCGTCCTTCTGGATCATGTGCTGCGTCAGGTCCGGTGCAGCGATGTCGTGCTGGTGGTGCGTGAACCCCATGGCGCCGCGGCGCGCATCGCCCGCCACCGTGGGGTTGCGATCGTTCATGGCGCGGTGGAACCCCATGCCCTCCTTGCCGGGGCCCGGGAAGTACACAGCCTCGGGACCGGGGATCTTGTCCGTCTCGCCGCGCTGCGCGGCATAAGCGCCCGGCGTTATGCCTCGGGGGATACGCCGCCAGTGACACTGACAGCGGCGTGGGTGGTGCGCGACCTGACCCTGCGGACGCGTTATGTCGATCCGTTCGACAGGCAGATTGTGCCGCTGGGCCGGATCGTCGATATCCTGTCATTGTGGCATCGCCGGATCCTGTCGAACCGGGAGGTCGCCGTCTGCGTTGGCATGGCGTTGTGGAAGCGCAGGCGGATTGGCGAATTTCTGGCCCAGGCGCCGGGTCGGCCGGCCTTTCGCCGTCATGCGGACGCGGCGTTGCGACTGGCGACGCGCAGGCATGGTGGCGGGGCGATCGCCGGATGGGCCACGCGCCTGCCCGAAGGGATGCTTTCCAAGGCCAGTGCCGCGAATGTGGCGGTATGGCGGGTGGAGGACGGGTTTGTCCGTTCGGTGGGACTGGGCAGCGACTTGTGTCCTCCGTGCTCCATTTTCGTGGATCGGCGGGGCATCTATTACGATCCCTCCCGCCCCAGCGATCTGGAGCATATCCTTGCGACAGCGGAGTTTGACGAGGCATTGCAGGCGCGTGCCGGGCGGCTGATCCGTTATATGGTCGATGGGGGCGTGTCAAAATATGGACGTGTCGAGGCTGCCATTCCCGCCCCGGCATGGAAGGCGGACGGACGGCGTGTGATCCTTGTGCCCGGACAGGTCAGCGACGACCTGTCGGTACGCACCGGCGGCGGGGCCATTCAGGATAACCTGCAACTTCTGCGTGCCGTAAGGGATCATAATCCCGACGCTTTTGTCATCTATCGACCGCACCCTGATGTTGAGGCCGGGCACCGTGCCGGACATTTGCGTGAAGCGGAAGTCATGAGATATGCTGATTACATAAGCCGAGGCGGTTCCATCACCACCCTGATGACGCAGGTGGCTGAAATTCATACCCTGACTTCACTGGCGGGGTTCGAGGGACTGCTGCGGGGCTGCAGGGTGGTGACCTACGGGGTACCGTTCTATGCCGGCTGGGGACTGACGACCGATCTGGGCGCGGTGCCGTGCGTACGGCGTAACCGTTCCCTGTCTATAGAGGCTCTTGTGGCGGGTACCCTATTGCTCTATCCCCTGTATATTGATCCCGTAACGCAACTGCCCTGTGAAGTGGAAACGTTGCTAGGGCGGTTTCGAAACACGGATATCTGGCGGGTGAGCATGTTAACCCGACTGCGTCGGTTACAGGGAAAGCTACCTTACCTTGGCGGAAAAAGAACCAATAATGAATAATGTTTCTGAAAGAAGCGTTGTGGGTGAGCGCAGATTTCTTTTCCTGCAAGGACTGATGGGGCCGTTTTTCCGTGAACTCGGCAAGGCGTTCCGGCGCGCGGGTTACGGGGTCTATAAAATCAATTTCAATGGGGGGGATTACCTTTTCTGGGGACTGCCCAATGGTATTGATTTTACAGGCGATATGGAAGAATGGCCTGCGTTCTTCAACAATGTGATAAAGAAATATCGCATTACCGATGTCCTCCTGTTCGGGGATTGCCGCCCGCTGCACCGTATTGCCATCGCGGCATGTTCGCAGATGCATATTCCCGTGCATGTATTCGAGGAAGGTTATATCCGCCCCGACTGGGTCACGCTTGAACTGGGCGGAGTAAACGGTCATTCAGCACTCCCGCGCGATCCCGAGTGGTTCCGTAAGGAAGCGGCGATGCTTTCACCCATGCCGCCCCATTACCCGGTTCCATCTTCCTTCCGGCGTCGCGCGCTGGAGGCGGTTGCCTACAACTCCGCCGACCTGCTGAGCCGCTGGCATTACCGGCACTGGTGCGATTACCGTCCGTGGCATCCGCTCAAGGAAGGTGTGGGCTGGGTCAAGCGTCTGCGCCGGCGCAAGGTGGCGACAGAAGAGGCCACGCAGATCATGCAGGGGATCGAGACCCGGCATATTCCTTACATGCTGTTTCCCCTGCAGCTTGACGCCGATGCGCAGGTGCGGCTGCATTCCCCCTTTGCCGGGATGGAACCGGCGCTGCGCAAGGTCATCGGTTCCTTCGCCGCCAACGCACCACAAGACCTTGTTCTGGTCATCAAGGAGCATCCCCTCGACAACGGGGTGCGTGACTGGCGCGCGCTGGTCGCGCAGATCGCGCGTGAGGAAAAGGTTCAGGGCCGGGTCCTGTTCCTGGAGGCCGGGGATATCGCCCTGATCGTGCGCGCCGCACGCGGGGTCATCACGATCAACAGCACCACGGGCACGCTTGCCCTGTCATCGGGCGTGCCGGTCATCACTCTTGGGGAAGCCGTCTATGACATCCCCGATATTACCGACCAGAACGGGCTGGACAATTTCTGGACCCACCCGACGCCGCCGGACAAGGCGACATTCGATGCCTTCTATCGCGTCCTGGTGGATCGCTGCCTGATCGCGGGCGGGTTTTTCTCCCCCGAAGGGCTGTCGAGCCTGGTTGACGGGGTCGTCAGGCGTGTGTCGCGGGTGCTTCCGGCCAACAACCGCATGGCGCGGGTGCCCGACACCATTACCGCCGCTCCGGCCGTGTCGGAAGTGGTGCGGGTGTCGCGTGATGTCGTTCTGTCCGACGGCGTAAACTGACCCTTCCTCATGCCTGAAACTTCATATCTCTATCTGGATATCTCACGTCTGATCGCGCGCGCCGGACATGTGGTGCCAACCGGGATAGACCGGGTTGAATTTGAATATGCCGATTACCTGCTGCGCCACGATGCGCGGCGGGTGACGTTCGTGGCGATCTCGCCGCTGGGGCAGATCGTACTGCTCCCCTTTGCCGAGGCGGAACAGTTCATACGCCTGACGGAGCAGGTATGGCGCGGACAGCATGATCTGTGCCGTGACGTCAGGCGGGCGGCCCGGCTTATGGTTGGCAGGGCCATGCTGCGGCGCGGGCAGACGCCGAAGGTCGCCGGAACCTACCGGCAGGCGATCTATCTGCTGCTGTCGCATCACCACCTGAACCGTCCCGGCAGCATTGTGCGCTTCCTGCGTCAGCATGCCGCACGTTTTGTCCCGATGGTACATGACCTCATCCCCATCGAATTCCCGGAATATGCCCGGCCGCGTGAACCCGCGCGGCATGAGGCCCGGATGAACACCGTCCTCGAACTGGCACGGGGCGTCATCGTGCCGTCGCGTGTGGTGGAGGAATCCCTGCTGCGTTACGCGCGTCACAAACGCACGAACCTGCCCATCCGCGTGGTGCCGCATGGGGTGCTGGACGCCCCGCCTGTCCCGGCGGGTGGGGTTGTGTGTTCGCATCCCTATTTTGTCTGCCTGGGGACGATCGAGCCGCGCAAGAACCATCTCCTGCTGCTGAACCTGTGGCGCGACATGGTGGAAAACGCGGGGGATGCGCCGGTACCGCATCTGGTACTGGTGGGGCGTCGTGGATGGGAAAACGAAAATATCGTGGATATGATCGAACGATGCCCGTCGCTGCAGGGCATCGTCCGGGAATGCAACAGCCAGTCCGATCCTGAAGTCACGGCACTGCTGCGGGGGGCGCGCGGACTGCTGTTCCCCTCCTTTTCCGAAGGGTACGGCCTGCCCCTGTCCGAAGCGCTGAAACTGGATGTCCCATGCGTCTGCAGCGATATCGAGGTTTTTCATGAAGTGGCGGGAAAGGCCGCGACCTTTATTGACCCGCTTGACGGGCCGGGTTGGCGTAACGCGATTGAAGGTCTGATGACGGGCAGTATCGACGCCCATCGTCCGGGGGATCGTGTCGCCTCGGCGGCGCTGTTTCCCTGGCCGCAGCAGGTTCGGGACGGCCTTGCTTTCCTTGAGGAAAAGTAGGTGCACGCAAACGCACCCGGACGGGGAGAATGTTTCGATCAACTGTGCATGATATCGAAACTTTGGATCGAACCGACCGTATTTTACGAAATGCCGCATCTGTCGTGAGGTCGGACCTATGAAAAAAATCCTGCCATTATAAGTCGTGCAGCGTGGTTTGAGTTGGAGTGCAGGGAATTATGCAACCAGTTTCTGACGATACTGGAAAATGGATGTGTTCTGTTTACTTAATATAATCGCCATGGCACGGTAATTAACAAGTAAATTTCGCATAGATTTGGAGTTTTTAATGTCTGCCGTTACAAAAAGCACGCCAGAATCAGAAAAAACATCCGGTATTTCCAGGAATGTCATCCCTGTCATCCTGTCCGGTGGATCGGGAAGCCGGTTGTGGCCGGTTTCGCGCAAGAGTTTTCCCAAACAGTTCTGGGCACTCCTTTCACAACAGACATTGCTTCAGGAAGCAGCGCTGCGGGGAACGGACTGCACGCTCAATGCGCCAGTGGTCGTGTGCAATCAGGAACACCGCTTCATCGTTGCCGAGCAGTTGCGTGAGGTCGGGATTACCGATGCCCGTATCGTGCTGGAGCCGACGGGACGCAATTCGGCACCCGCCATTGCCGCGGCTGCCATGATCGTTGCCGAAACGGATCCTGACGCCATCCTGTGGATCATTGCCGCCGATGCCTCCATCGGTCGGCCAGATTCCCTGAAGGAAGTGCTGGCCCATGGGGTACGGGCGGCGCAGGATGGGCAGATCGTCATGTTCGGGATGCAGCCCACCGGGCCAAATACGGGATATGGATATATTCGGAAGGGTGTCCCCCTTTCGGGTGACGAAGGCGTCTATGAAGTATCGGCCTTTATCGAAAAGCCGGATACCGCACGGGCCGAAGCGATGCTGGCGTCGGGGGATTATCTGTGGAATTCAGGCATGTTCCTGTTTCGCGCCTCCACGATCCTGCATGAACTGGAACGGTATGCTCCTGACGTTGTGACGGCGGTGCGCCAGTCCATCGAACACCAGACGAAGGATATGGACTTTATCCGCCTTGATCCGGAAAGCTTCGGCCGGGCGCCTGACATCTCGATCGATTATGCCGTTGCGGAACGGACGCAGCATGCGGCGGTCATACCTGCGGATCTGGGATGGTCCGATGTCGGTAGCTGGGATGCATTATGGGATCTCAGCCCCAAGGATGATGACGGCAATGTCGCGGTGGGGGATGTCTTCCTTGCCAACAGCCACAACTGCTATGTGCGTTCCGAAGGGATTGTGGCGGCGGTCAGCGGGGTCGATGACCTGATCGTGGTCGTGACGCAGGATGCCGTGCTGGTGTCGCACCGAAATCATGCGCAGGACGTCAAGAAGATCGTGTCGCGACTGGAGGCGGCGGACCGCCCCGAAGCGAGGACGCATAACCGCAATTACCGTCCGTGGGGCTTTTATGAAGGTCTGACGAAAGGCGACCGTTTCCAGGTGAAGCGGATCATGGTGAACCCGGGTCGCAAACTGTCGCTGCAGAAACATTATCACCGTGCGGAACACTGGGTTGTCGTGGAAGGAACGGCGATCGTGACCCGTGGCAAGGAAGAGCATATGGTGCGCGAAAACGAGAGCATCTACCTGCCGCTGGGCGAGGTCCATCGTCTTCTCAATCCCGGTCGCATCCCGCTGACCCTGATCGAGGTGCAGTCCGGCCCCTATCTGGACGAAGACGATATCGTGCGGATTGAAGATGATTACGCACGTAAGTGAATAAATCCTGCCGGTACCGCAGGATGCCTTCTGTTTCCGCCGTCAGGTCGTGACGGCGGGGACCGGGGCATGATACGGCGCAGGCTGATGCCCTTCTTCCTTTATGCCTTCCTGCACAGGATGACGGAATATCCTCCTGTTTCCTTCCGCGGTTTCAAATGTCAGCGGATATTCCCGTTGGTAGCGTGATTCATGGAAACAGGGATATTGAAAGGGCACGGCCCCGGCAGGCCCATGCCTTCATATTTCCACTTTCATCTTAGAATAGAATGATTTGATGCTATATGTCATCAATCAGCAGGCAAGCGTTTCAGGAAAACAGGGGTTGAGTTCAGGATATGCCATCTTCAGATAATATTTATGAAAAAGTCGAGAAAATTGATAGCATACCCGATGCGCTGCTAAAAAAACTGGGGTCACCTTCGGGCACTCTGCCTGCCTTGCGGCGTTTTTATCTGTATAAAGTTCTCAACCGTACTTCAGCATTTCATTACCTGTTCCCTGTTATTCCCTTCAAGTACCGCATGTACCTGCAGCAGATCGGCTGGTTGAAAAACCCGATCGAGCGCCCCGTCCTGTCGGGTGTCGTGGCGGTCAGGGTGCTGATCTACTCCACCAGGACGCTGACCTCGGCGACGCTGACGCTCGATGATGATCCGACGGTACTGGCACAGAGTGCGCCCGTTTTCGTGTCGAGTTACAAAGGGGTTGATGTCTGGTCGGCGAATATCTGGCTTGATTCCAGCAAGTTGCCTGCCGGTGCGCACAAACTGCACATACATGCTTATTCAGGTACGACCCGTGTGGCCCATATGCGCCGTTTTGTCGGGAAGATGCCGCAGGAAATGCTGCTTGAAAAAGTGGGAGAAGACGCGGCGCAGTCGGATGCCTTCGTGCCCAGTCCGGCGGAACCCTACCTTGATCGTGACCTGCCGGAAATCATCACGAGCCGTCCCGTAGCCGTGCATCATCCCCGCAACAGCATGTTTTCGCGCCCGATCAGGTCGATCCTGATCCTGCGTATCGATCAGTTGGGCGATGTTTCCGCCTCCATGCCGGCCATGGTCCGTATTCGCCAGCTTTTCCCGGATGCGACGATTACCGTGCTGACGCAGAAGTTTGTCCAGCCGATCCTGCAGGCCAGTGGGATCGCGGATGAATTCATGACGATTTCCCTTGGATATTCGCATGAAAGCGAAGAACGGTTCCTGACCGCAGAGGCGGAAGCACAGGTCCGTGCCGCCCTGAACGGACGCAGTTTCGACCTTGCCATCGACCTGTCGCCTGGTGATGAAAGCCAGCCGTTGATGCAACTGTGCGATGCCCATTATCGCGTGGGTTTCAAGCCGGAGCATTTCCGGTTCATCGATTTCGGGATCGAGGTCATTTCGCGTGACAAGATCAATTCGAAGGCCATCGTCAATCATGCGGCCCATATCACGATGCTGGTGCAGGCGCTTGAAACGGCAATGCGCCAGATACAACCCGTTGTGCCACGTGTGGCCAATGCCGATGAAACGCCGGTGTTTCAGAAATATGGCCTGAAGCCGGGTCAGTACGCAGTGATCCATTCGGGCGCGCGACACCCGATCAACCAGTGGCCGATGGAAAACTTCATGGCACTGGCGCGCGACGTAACGGACAAACACGGCATGCCGGTTGTCTTCTTTAGCGATAATCCCCTGTCAGAGCAGGAAAAGCGGCGATGTGGTGATGCCACCAACGTCATCTTCCTTGAACGGGTTCCGGCCTTCGAATTCGATATCCTCATCAGCCATGCGCGTCTTTTCGTGGGTAATGATACGGGGCCCAAGCACCTTGCGGCCATACGGGGCGTTCCAAATGTGGTCAGCGTCTCCATCCCGCGCCTGAACTGGCAGGAATGGGGCCAGAACCGCGGCGGTGTCATCGTTACCCGGCAGGTTCCCTGTGCCGGATGCGGTATCAACAATCTGGCGCAATGTGGCAAGGAGGCCATCTGTATCCGGAGTATCCCCGCAAACGATGTCATTGCTGTTGTGGACAAGCTCCTCAACCAGCCCTCCCCTGCCTAGCGGCAGGTCAAAAGGATGGTTGATAAACATCATAAAAGTTTGGGGCTGGCATAGTTAAGCCAATAAAGGCTTGATATGTCGCATGAAAGCACGTCGCCAGCAGCAGGCTGGCTCTTGCCGCCCAAAGACGCCTTCTGGCACCAGGCGAAGCGCCATCTGCGGTGATGCAATGGAATATCTCGGCAGGACTTTCATCTTTTCCTGGCCGAACGTGAATGGCGCTTCAATCACCACTCGCTCAGGAAATGGCTGAAAACCCTCGCGCAATGGGCCGACATCCCGGTCGGAGACCTAATTTAATCTCCTTCCCTATGCCAACCCCAAGAACAAAATGTAACGCGTTGCCGGGATAAATACTGTCAGTCATGTTCATCGGACGGCATCAGCGCAGGAGTATGACATGCATGGGCATGTTTTCATGGCGGAAGGCGTAAAAAACCGTTTATTCTGAATGTTTTACCGGATTTCATTCGCGGTAAGGGCCCACGGATCCATATCCGGAGGCACGAAGGCCCTGCCTGTCAGGAAAGGGGCCGGACCTTGAAAGACGTTACCAAGATTGCAGGGGACAAGGTTCCGGTCCCGGATAACGCAGATGTTACACGCCTCCGACATCTGGGAAGCGTCGGAGGCCTTTTGTCCTTCGCCAGCAACCGCCGTGAAGGTGGCTCAGGTCTTTTTCTGCTGCAGGACCATCAGAGTGCGAAAGGCACGGTCGATGAACGTGGTCGTGATGCCGTAATTGGTATGATGATTGCGGTAGTGGTGATTGATGTGATGGATTTTCAGCCTGCGCAACACCGGCCCGCGCATCGGGAACTGGTGGCACGAATAATGGATCACATCATAAAACACGTAGCCGCAGAAAAATCCGGCCGCCAGAGTTCCCCCCCGTCCCGCGCCCATGAAGAAGACGCACAGACCCCAGATGATCGCGCCTAATGGCAATGTAACGCTGAGCGGCATCAGATTGCGCAGCGGATGGTTCGGCTGGTCATGATGGTTGCCATGAACCAGGTAAACCAGCGACTGCATCACGGCGTAGCGGGCCTGCAGGTGGAACAGGAAACGATGCAGGACATATTCCGTCGGGAACCAGATGGCGGCCCCGATGGAAACACAGATCACAAAGGACAGCACAGAAACCGCATGCCATGCCCCATAGGCCAGGGCGACAAGCAGGGTCGGCAGCCACACGCTCAGAAAAATAGGAAAGGACAGCAAGGTCAAGCGTTCAAGTACGGAATTCTTGAAAAGCCGTATCGGTTCCTCCTTCTTCTGCTTATTGTTATTCTGCATGCTGGCTACCTTTGAAAAACCGATTTTAGAACATAACGCAGAGAATGCCCTGTGGTGCGTACCGATCTATTCTGAACGAGAGTGAACGGCTGTCCTTGACCTCCCAACGGTCCATAAGGTCAGATAACGACGCCATGCGTATCCGATACCCTGAGATACGAAGCGCAGGGAGTGGAATCAAGTTCTTTCACCGATGAAATCCGCACGGCCATCTCTTCCCGATCCTTCACAATCGTCTTTCACGTGGCCTGAACCCCTGCCACAGGGCAAAAGCCATATCCATACATGATATGCTTATATGACAAATATGGCATAATATGTACTTAATTCATGACATACCGTAAGTAGTTTCAGCAGGGAATAAAATCATAAAAACGGGACACCTTTCCTACATATGTCCCATACTCACCTTTTTCCCTGCATGAATATGTATTTTACATATGGAAATAAATCTTTACTGCATTGAGCGGCCAGCGGACATGCCAGGCGCAATCAGCGTGTTGATCAGGTTAAATACTTTGGAGACCTTGTTGCTCTTTGCGTTCGCGATGAAGATGGTATCCTTGTTTTTCATGACGAAATGTTCCGCAAGGAAAAAACTGGCCGGATTCATCATATCAAGCTGATAGACGATGGGCGTCGTCTTGCTGTCGGGACTGACCGGCAGGCCCAGACGCTCCGCGATATCTGAACTTTCATACCGGAAAACAAAGATCGCATTCGGGTCCGCGCGGGAATCCGCAGGACCGCCGACGCGCGCCAGGGCTTCGGCAAGGTTGACGCTGGATTTGCTGAAGGCTGTCTCCGTCGGCTTGCCCGCGGCGCCAAAGACCGTGAACGTTCGGGGTTCGTAAATCAGTTGCAGCCGGTCGCCTGCCTCCATCATGATGTTCTGTGCGGGATCGTCCTCGATCAGCTTCAGCGGTCCTTCGGCGATCTGACCATGGCGTGTCAACTGGACCATCGTATCTTCGGACGGGTGCAGGCCCCCACCGGACAGGGCGATGACATCCACCAGACGTTCTTCATGTAACGACAGGGGCAGTCGCCCGGACCTGCGGATATCGCCAAAAATGATGATGGAATTCGCAAGATTCTTGGATATCCGCACCATGACCTGCGGGGCCTGCGACTGCGTCTTCATGCCGGCGCGGATCTTGTCGGCAATCTCATCCGAGGTCAGGTTCTCGACACGGATATGCCCGATATAGGGCATATCGATCGTGCCGTCGCCGTTGACGACAATGGCCGAAAAATTGCTCCTCTTGGCAACTTCGGAGGCATTGGCGGAACTGGGGCGCGAGACGTACAGGCTGTCGCCCATTTCATACACATCGATTTCCAGCGTATCGCCCGGACCGGCGCGATCGCTGTTGTAATGCGACATGGCGGGCGACTGCTCGATGTTCGAGAATAGCGGCGGGCTTTCGCTATTGAGCAGCGTGATCAGGTCGGGGCTGACCTGTACGATCCCATACCCGATGGTGTTCTTCTTTGGATTGGACTGGGCGCTTTTGACGCCTGATTCCGTGGGGCCGCTATCCGGCAGGGTGTCGCACCCCGCCAGCAGCACGGCTGAGAGCACACTGACCGCAAGTGCTTTTTTCCATTCCAGGGAAGCTTTTTGCAAGAAGGCGAAGGATTGTATGAACATCGCGCTGGAAATTTTCTTTCACTCGAAAGCGGAGCCCGGAACAGCTCCGGCCGGATCCATGTTACCTACGCCCTTGGGGAGACTTTCAGGCAGCATCCTCATCTTCAGTCCGGACAGGCCCTGATGCAGCCTGCCTCTGCATAATCTAGATCGCATGTTCGCGCATACCCGTAATCAGCAGCCGCCCGATCATGAAGGTCAGGCTT
Source organism: Gluconacetobacter entanii (assembly GCF_013155425.1). Lineage (NCBI taxonomy): Bacteria > Pseudomonadati > Pseudomonadota > Alphaproteobacteria > Acetobacterales > Acetobacteraceae > Gluconacetobacter > Gluconacetobacter entanii. The sequence continues at coordinate 23,870 of NZ_JABJWD010000058.1, forward strand.
GAACCGACAAACACGGCAAGCACCATCAGGATAGTATGGGGATATGTCGGCATGCCAGGCAAATTGGGCTCCACCACCCGCACGACATAGACCTGCTGCTGAAGGGCGGACGCGCGGGCCTCCTCCAGTTCCGATGCCGTTGACATATAAGTGGTCTGGGCAAATTCGCGTTCCAGCATAAGCTGGTCATAATCCGCGATATTGAGCGAGACGCCCTTGTTCTTGCGGGCCAGATCCTGCTGTGCCTCGATCTGGGCATTCAGGGCGTTGATGCGCTGCTTGAGGGTCTGGACCTGCGGGCTGGACAGGCTGATCGTGCGGAGCATCTGCGTCAACTGTGTGTCGGCCTGGGCAAGTTCGGTCTGCAACTGCCCGATCAGGCTGATGCCCACGACACTGGACTTGGTGGGGTCCAGGTCGCCCGACTTCTGACGGAACTCCGTCATGCGCTGCTGGACTTCCTTCACCCTCTGTTCGGCAATCTCCACCTCATGATCGGCGATCTTGATCGTATTCTCCGACACATGGCGATTGAATTCGTTGATCCGCTCCTCACCCAGCTTCAGCAGTTCCTCGGCAATCCGCTGCGCTTCCTCCGGACGGAACGCACGGACGTCAAGTGTCGTCACGCCGGTATCTTCATGGAAGACGACGTCCACATGGCGCAGGTAATACCACAGCAGGCGTTCCGGGGTCGGGTGTGCATAGAAGATCCGCGACACGAAATCCGTGTCCGGATGCCGGAACATGGAGACCAGATCCAGACGCTTCTGCAGGGAGTTCACCGCGTCGTGGGACTTCATATAGGTATTGACCGCGAACCCTTCCGCCAGGGCGCCGCTGGTCATGGCCATGCCCATGGCACCGCCACCCCCCATCATGCCGCCGCCTGCCGATGCGCTACGCACGGAAGGACGGCTGTTCTTGACCACGAAGGCGGCTTCGGACTCGTACTGTCCACTTGCAAGCAAGAGATAGTACAGCAGTGCGAGGACGGTTGGCAGGACCACGACAATAAGGACAGGTGCATGTCGTCGCAAAAATGCCGTCATACCAGATACCGCATCCGGCGAATCAGCGTTGATCATACTACCTCTTGTCTAGGATATGGCAGGGCATGGTGCATACGGGTCTCATCAGGCCATCTAGCCCAGATGTATGTCCTTGCGAACGTTTCTGATGCTGATCAGGCCCAGATAGGTCAGGGCCAAGCACCACCCGATTACATAGGCCGGATAGGTGTAATCGCTTTCGTAGAAGTCGAATTGTCCTTCACGGATAATTTCGAATATTTCCGTCGTTGGAAACCACGAAAGATACCACCTGAACGGGTCCGGCATGGTCTGCTGGATCGTGAATGCCCCCGAAAGCGGCATGCTCAGATACATGAGCGGATGCGACAGCCGTTCCACAGTGCTCGATTTTTCGCTGTAGGCGGCAAGGAGCATGGACAGGCCGAACGAAAGCCATGTCAGCAGCACCAGTCCCCAGATCATCAGCAGCGGACGTTCCGGCAGGAAGCCGAAGGAGAATGACTGCATCAGCAGGGACAGGAAAATCACGGCAAGCACGGTCGCCGCTGCTTCCAGCAGGGCACGCGACAGCAGGATGTCGAAAATCGTGACGATGCGATGGTAAAGCAGGGAACGGTTGGACTCGATGGCGCCACCTGAACGGTTGACCACTGAACGGAACAGGCAGAAAAAGGTATATCCTGACACCAGAAAGGATCCCGTCGGCATGCCGATATGCATGAAGGGACCCTGGGCCGCATGAAGCGCCGAGACCCCGAGCGTCAGCATCGAGGGTTCCAGCATGATCCACAGGAAGCCGATGTTGTCGCGGCCAAAACGGGTGTGCAGTTCGCGGATGATCAAGGCGCCGAGGACATGCCACTGTGTCTCGAAGCCACTTTTCAGGATGGCAAGTTCGTTATATTTTTTCGCAACTTGTGTCATGTCTTAATGGCCTGAGAACCATGGCACATTGTCGCACACAAAAAGACTGGGCACTGCTGCCGATCTCCGCAAAATGATTTCTTCGGTCATGTTGGAACCTGCTCGGAAACTCATGGAGGGGACAGGATCACAGTGCGCCAGCTTCCGCTGGGAATAGCCATGCCCCGCATCCCGGAAAATCAGATTTCAGGCTGATCAGCCACATGCCTTTCCATCCAGAGTTGTCAGTGATGCTCCTGTGGCAACGAATGAAATACACAGCCGCCTCCATTACCTTAGCCGTTGGTGATTGTCGAGACAGAACCGCAGTGATCCGCAGGGCCGCGGTGGCAGTAAGGAGAGTGCACGGATTTTTGCCCCGTTGCATGAATCTGACAACCACTTTTTCCTGACGAAGGGAAACAGGCCGGAAACATTTCCATTCTGGAGCCCCGTGCATGACAGGACGGGCTGCATCGGTTTCATCCGCCGCTGCGAGATAGGGACCGGTCCCGTGCATCCTCTTCGCCTTGCTCATATTCCTGCGCCTCGTTATCCAGGTCGTCGAGTTCGATCATGGCGCTTTCCGCGCTCTGGGCGGGGGGCAGGGAGGGGATGGAATCCGGATGGATCGCCGCGGGTTCGACCTTGAGGTTGCGCACCACACCGAACGCCACCATCACCGCACACACCCCGAACAGGACACTTCCCAGCACCTGCCCGACCTGCACACCCATGGGGCCGAAATGCATGCCGACCCAGACAAAGGGAATGGTGCCCAGCGTCGCCCGTCCCCAGTTGAACAGCGTGGAGTAGAGCGGATGGCCAAGGTTGTTGAAGGCGGAATTCGCGACGAACAGGATGCCGATGAAGAAATAGCCGCCAATGGTCCAGTTACAGAACAGGCGGATCAGGCTGGCGGTCGTGCCTGTGGCCGAAAATATGTGAATGACGACATTCTGTCCGAAAAACAGGATCGCCCATGTCAGCGCCACGCATCCCAGCACCAGCTTCAGCGAAGATACCAGCGTTTCATGCACCCGTTCGGGTTTTCCCGCACCGAGGTTCTGCGACATGATCGGCCCGATCGAGCCCGTCAGCGCGAAGACGAAAGCAAAGGCCACGGGGACGATACGGTCGATGGTTGCCTGTCCCGCCACGGCGGACAGGCCGAAACTCGCCATGGCGTGCGTGACGAATATCCCGCCGATTGGGGTGGCAAGGTTCGTCAGGATGGCTGGCATCGCGATCTGTCCCACCCGGTGGGTGTCGGTCCGTATGAACCGCACCACAGGCCAGGCCAGCAGGTCATGCTGCCGCGCGCAATAGGCCCCCAGTGCGGCCACCAGCGCGCGTGACGCCAGCGTGCTGAAGGCCGCGCCCTGCAGTTCAAGGTGCATCCAAAGGATCAGCACGGGATCCAGCAGGGCAGAAATCAGCGCCCCCGCCAAGGTGACATTCATGGACTGCTGCGCCGCCCCCACCGCGCGCAGCAGGCTGGAACACCCCATTCCCGCCGCGATCAATGGCAGCATGGGAGAGGAAATGTACAGGTAAAGTGCCGCCTGATGCTCGGCCTCCCCATGCGCGCCGAGTGCATGCAGGATGGGATGCGCCAGCAGGGCGGTGCCAAAGCCGATCAGGCTGGTCAGGATCAGCATCACCACGAAAAACGAAGATGCGATGCGCTGGGCCATGTCATGATGCCCGGCCCCGATCTGACGGCTGGTGGTCGCGCCTAGCCCGATCGACATGCCGATGGACACCGCGATCTGGATGAACCCGACCGCGGCCGTGAACCCGATGGCGGCGGTCATGGCCGGATTGTGCAGGGTGGAGATGTAGAACAGGTTCAGCAGGTCAACCATGAACACGGCCATCAGGCCGATGGCGCCAGTTCCCGCCATGACGACCACATGACGCATGATGCTGCCCTGACAGAACGCGGCATGTCGTCGTGTGGTCGTGCCCTGTCGCATGCGCGTCATCTAATGCTGGTCCGGCCGCGATGGGCATTCATGCGAGATCGGCCGAAGCCTGTCATGCGGGTCATGGGGCCATCATATAGGATATCCGGGGGATCAGGAACATGCCGCAGGTCCCCCGTGGGTGAATAATCCATCATCTGCGACCGGTGCAGTGATATGTGTCATTTGTGTCTATATTTTGGTGTCGATTGTGCAGTGCAAAACAAAACGAGTAATTGTGCAGTGCAAAAAAAGTAAAAGAGATAATTATTTTGTTTTTTATGTTGACCTGAAAAAATATTGGTGACAATAATGCGTCATGAAGTCAGCGTGACTTCGCCAAATACTGAAACGTCTGGACTGAATACGGTCTGGTATAAAATTCCACATGATGCTCTCATGTGTGATCAACTGACGGGATACATTGCATTGGCGATGTGTCCCGTTTTTTTTGACCCGCTTTTCAGCCGTATAGCGTGTCAGTCGTGCATTGTTTTAGGGGCATATGACCGCGTTTTGTGCATTGCCTGGCTTTTGTGTCGGCGTAATCTGTCCGTATGGGACATTCCATACGGAGATGGCCCGGATGAACGGCATGGAGGAGACGGATCATGTCCAGACTGACAGCAGCAGAACGCAATGCATTGCCGGATTCGGCATTTGCCCTTCCCGGTCGGCGCTATCCCATCCCTGATGAAACGCATGCCCGCGACGCCCTCGCCCGGGCGAGCGAGATGCTGCATCGGGGAGACCTGACACAGGAGGAATATGACACGGTGGTCCGCCGTGCGCGCGCCGTGCTGGGCGAGGACTGAGGGTGGGATAGAGCCGGGCTCTGCCCGGACCCGGCAGGGATCGCGATCCCTGCACCCTGATAAATGCCGCCTTTTCAGGTAAAAGGCGGCACCCAAAAACGTCCGGAAGTCATGGTTTCCAAAGGGCAATGCCCTTTGGCGGGGTTCAGGGGCAGCGCCCCTGAATGACGGGATCAGCCCGCCTTGTCGAGTTCGGCTTCCAGCGCGGGCAGCACCTCGAACAGGTCCCCCACCAGCGCGTAGTCGGCAATCTGGAAGATCGGGGCTTCCGGATCCTTGTTCACGGCCACGATGACCTTGCTGTCCTTCATGCCCGCCAGATGCTGGATCGCACCGGAAATCCCCATGGCGATATACAGTTCCGGCGCCACGATCTTGCCGGTCTGGCCCACCTGGTAATCATTGGGCACGAAGCCTGCATCGACCGCCGCGCGCGATGCGCCGATGGCCGCGCCCAGACGGTCGGCCAGCGGTTCGAGGAGCTTGAAGTTCTCCTCGTTCTGCATGCCGCGCCCACCGGACACCACGACGCGCGCGGATTCCAGTTCCGGACGCTCCGACTGCGACAGTTCGGTGCCGATGAACTTGGATTTGTCCTCGCCCGCCGGGGTGGCCACGCTTTCGACCGGGGCGGAACCACCCTCGGTTGCGACGGGATCGAAGGCGGAGGCACGAACCGTCAGCACCTTCTTCGCATCGGACGACTTCACCGTCGCCAGCGCGCTGCCGGCATAGATCGGGCGCACGAACGTGTCGGCGTCGATGACCTCGACGATATCGGGGATCGGCTGCACATCCAGAAGGGCTGCCGCACGGGGCAGGATATTCTTGCTGTTCGCGCTCGAGGCACCAAGGATGTGGCTGTAGCCATCCGCCAGCGAGGCCAGCAGGGCGGCGACAGGTTCGGCCAGTTCGTCGGCGCTGGTGGCATCGGCGGCGGACAGGACCTTCTTCACGCCCGGCAGCTTCGCCGCGGCCTGTGCGGCCTCGGCAGCGTTGCGGCCCACGACCAGCACATCGACATCGCCCAGCTTCGACGCGGCGGCGACGGCGGAACGCGACGCCTGCCGGATGGCGCCATTTTCGTGGTCGAGAAGTACGAGTACGGTCATGATCAGATCACCTTTGCTTCGTTACGCAGCTTCGCGACCAGTTCTGCTGCGGAATCCACCTTGATGCCCGCCTTGCGCCCGGCGGGCTCGGCCACCGACACGATGCTCAGGCGCGGGGTCATGTCCACGTCCACGTCGGCGGGCGTGATCTTTTCCATCGGCTTCTTGCGCGCCTTCATGATGTTCGGCAGCGAGGCATAGCGCGGTTCGTTCAGACGCAGGTCCGCCGTGACGATGGCCGGCAGCGCCAGTTCGACGGTCTGCAGGCCGCCGTCGATTTCGCGCGTGACGGTTGCCTTGCCGTCATGCAGTTCCACCTTGCTGGCGAACGTGCCCTGCGGCCAGCCCAGCAGCCCCGCGAGCATCTGGCCCGTGGCGTTCATGTCATCGTCGATCGCCTGCTTGCCCAGGATGACCAGGTCGGGCTTTTCCTTTTCCACCAGCGCCTTGAGCACCTTGGCCACCGCGAGCGGTTCGGTCACGGCCTCGGTTTCCACCAGGATGGAGCGGTCAGCACCCATGGCCATGGCGGTGCGCAGCGTGTCCTGCGCCTTCGGCTCGCCAATGGATACCGCCACGATTTCGGTGACGACGCCCTTTTCCTTCAGGCGGACGGCCTCCTCGACGGCGATTTCGTCAAACGGGTTCATCGACATCTTGACGCCGGCGGTTTCAACGCCGGTGCCGTCGGCCTTCACGCGCGGCTTGATGTTGTAGTCGATCACGCGTTTTACGGGGACAAGAACCTTCATCACATATCTTCCTGTCTGTGTCTGGATGGGGGAGCAAAAAGAGGCGACGCCACGACGGGGCCATGGCGCCGGTGGGGCATGGGGTTACATGCCGCCGGGATAGTTCGGACCGCCCGCGCCTTCGGGCGTGACCCAGTCGATGTTCTGGGTCGGGTCCTTGATGTCGCATGTCTTGCAGTGGACGCAGTTCTGCGAATTGATCTGCAATGTCGGGTTGGTCTGCTCGTCCACGACCTCATACACCCCTGCGGGGCAGTAGCGGCTTTCGGGGGAGCGGAACACGTCCCAGTTGACGGTCTTCCACATCGACATGCTGCGCACCTTCAGGTGCACGGGCTGGTCTTCTTCATGGTTGGTGTTCGACAGGAAGACGGACGACAGCTTGTCGAACGTGATCTTGCCGTCCGGCTTGGGGTAGTCGATCTTCGGCGAGATGGAGGCAGGCTCCAGCGTCTCGTTATCCGCATGGCGGGTATGGAGTGTCCACGGCGCGCGACCGCGCAGCAGCATGGCGTCGATGCCGGAATACAGCGCGCCGCCCTTCATACCGAAGCGTGCGAAGGCCGGGCGGATGTTGCGCACGCCACGCAGTTCGTCCCACAGCCAGGATTCCCTGATCCGCCGCGTGTAGGAGCCCGGCTCCACCCGGTTGGTCAGGAAGGCTTCGGCCACGGCCTCGGCCGCCAGCATGCCCGACTTCATCGCGGTGTGGGTGCCCTTGATCTTGGGCACGTTGAGGAAGCCCGCCGTGTCGCCAACCAGCATGCCGCCGGGGAAGGTCAGGCGCGGGATGGACTGCAGCCCGCCTTCGGACAGGGCGCGCCCGCCATAGGACAGGCGGCGCCCACCCTCGAAATACGGGCGGAAGGAGGGATGCAGCTTCACGCGCTGCATCTCGTCAAACGGGGACAGCCACGTGTTGGGATAATCCAGCCCGACGACAAAGCCGTAGGAGACGAGGTTTTCCCCGAAATGGTACATCCACGCCCCGCCATAGGTGCGGTCATCGAGCGGCCAGCCAAAGCTGTGCTGCACCAGTCCGGGGCGATGCAGTTCGGCGGGGATTTCCCACAGTTCCTTGATGCCCAGGCCATAGGTCTGCGGATCGACGCCCTTGCGCAGGTTGTACATCTCCATGACCTGCTTCGTCAGCGACCCGCGGCAGCCCTCGGCGAAGATGGTGTATTTCGCGCGCAGTTCCATCCCCGGCGCGTAATTGTCGCCCGGCTTGCCATCGCGGCCCACGCCCATGTCGCCGGTGGCCACGCCCACCACGCGGCCATTTTCGGTCAGGACCTCCGCCCCGGCGAAACCGGGATAGATCTCGACGCCCATTTCCTCGGCCTGTGCGCCAAGCCAGCGGCAGACCTCGCCCAGGCTTGCGATATAGTTGCCGTGGTTGCGCATGTGCGGCATCACCCGATCCAGCATCGGGATGCGATAGCCGCGCGACGGCGTCAGGTAGAGCATGTGCTCCTCGCTGACGGGGGTGTTGAGCGGCGCGCCGCTGGTGCGCCAGTGTGGCAGGAGTTCATCAAGCGCGCGTGGCTCGATCACTGCGCCCGACAGGATATGCGCCCCGATCTCGCTGCCCTTTTCAATCAGGCAGACGCTGGTGTCGGGCGCCAGCTGGCGCAGCCGGATGGCCGCCGCCAGTCCGGAGGGACCGCCGCCGATGATTACGACGTCGAATTCCATAATCTCGCGCGGGTTTTCGCTCATACCTAGATCTGTCCTCTTGCGTCATGACCGGGATGACGTGGATAGGTGGGATACCACATGTAGCAACGCTTCCTAGAACCGTTTGAAACGGGAATAAAGGTTTGTGTGCATGTATATTGCGCATGTGGCGCATATCCACAGGCCGGACAGGGCAGGTCTGGCGTGCCGGTCAGGTCCGCGCGGGCGGGAATGCCAGTTCGTCGCACGCCTGCCATTCGGGGCCGACATAGTTGACGATCAGCGTCCGGCGCAGCCCGGTGATGGGGCGGCGGACGAAGCCGTGCCACGACCGGTCAGACGGGATGAACAGCAGGCCGGAGTTGAACGCCCCCGACGCCCGCGCCACCGACTGCCCCTGCGGGGTCAGCAGGTCGGTGCCCCAGTCACGGGCATCGGCGTCGGTGGAAAGGGAGATCAGCAGCGTCAGCCGCTTGGCCCCGATATCGGTATGCGGCGCCAGCCAGAACCCGTCCGTATCAAGGCACAGTTCCAGCCGCAGGAACGTCCCCGCAAGGTCGATGCCGCAGGTCCGCTCGAAATGCTGTCGTGCGGCAGGGGCGTCGAACAGGTGCGCCAGGTGGTCGAGTTCGGGGTCACGCGCACGGCCCGCAGGTGTCACGAATATCCGGTGCCCGTTGCGGACGTCGCGCCGCCCGCCGCTTTCGCCCGCGTGGAACGTCGCCCCCGGGTCCCATGCCAGCAGGGAGTGCGTAACCGACGGCGGCAGGACATTGTCCATGTTCCAGTGTGGAAACGGATCATCGGTGCAGCGCGCCGTGCGCAGGGCGGAGATGACGGGACTGTCCACGATGCCCGGCATGGCGGCGGATGATGAGGCGTGGGAAGGCATGCTCATACTCCGCTGGCGTGACGCTGGGGCATGTCCATATCAAGGTGACGGTCGAAGGCGGCGGCCACATGGCGCAGGAACACACGTCCTCCCTCGGTCACGCGGAGTCGCCGCCCGGAGATGATGACAAATCCGTCCGCTTCCAGTCCAGAAAGTTTGCGCAGGTCATCATCAAAACTGTCCTGCGGCAGGCCGTGGCGCATGGTGAAGGCATCAAGGTCGATATCCATGTCGCACATCAGCCGTTCGATGACCTGCGCACGCAGGCGGTCATCCATGGTGCGACGCACCCCCCGGACAACCGGCAGGCTGTCGGGTGTTTCCCCCATCAGGCGGGCATAGGCGGCGGACGACACCGCGTTCTGCGTCATGCCCTGCGGATAGGAGGAGATGGCCGATGCCCCCACACCGATCAGGACCGTTGCCGGGTCAGTGGTGTAGCCCTGGAAATTGCGATGCAGCGTGCCGTCACGCGCGGCAATCCCCATGCGATCGTCGGGGCGGCTGTAATGGTCCAGCCCGACGGGCAGGTAGCCGGCAGCGCACAGGGCGTCGTTGATGGCCGCCCGCTGTTCAAAGCGCGCGATGGCGTCGGGCAGTTCGCCCGTGGGCATCAGGTTCTGGCGCTTCTGCTTCCACGGCACATGGGCATAGCCGAACACGGCCAGCCGGTCGGGAGAGAGTGCAGCGATGGCGGTGGCCGTGTCGCGCACGCCCTGCACGCTCTGTCGTGGCAGGCCATAGATCAGGTCGATGTTGATCGAGTCGATCCCAGCCCCACGCAGCGCGTCGATGCAGGCCGTGGTCTGCTCCAGGCTCTGGATACGGCCGCAGGCTTCCTGCACGGCGGGATTGATGTCCTGAACGCCGAGGCTTGCACGGTTGAAGCCGAGTTCATGCAGGACGGCAGGATAATGCGCGGGCAGGTGTCGGGGGTCGATCTCGATGCTGATTTCGGCATCGGGCAGCAGCGTGAAGCTGTTGCGGATGGTCTGCATCACCTGCCGCAACGTGCCTACGGGCAGGGTGGTCGGCGTGCCCCCGCCCCATTGCAGGTGGGAGAGGGAATGGCCGGTGCCAAGCTGTCTGGTGATGCGGCGCAGTTCCTCGATCAGCAGGGCGGCATAGGCGGCCCGGGCGTCGGCACTGCGCAGAACGGCGGTGTTGCAGCCGCAGAACCGGCACAGCGTGTCGCAGAAGGGAACATGCAGGTAGAGGGAGAGCGCATCCCCCGCAGGGACGGCCCGCAGCCAGTCGCGGGCGTCGTCCGGCCCCACGGCGTCAGTAAACTGCGCCGCCGTGGGGTAGCTTGTGTAACGTGGCAGGTTCCGGGCGTACCGCGCAGCCAGCGCGGCGGGGTCCGCCACGTTCATGTCATCAGAACCGGTAGGCGATACCGGCGGAGACGACCGTCGGGTCCAGCGAGTCGTGCGCACGGACCTTCAGGGTTTCGCCGCCGTTTTCAGCCCATGCGTGCATGCGCACGAACATCTGCTTCACGTCGAAGTTGAAGAACCAGTTGCCCACCAGCTGGTAATCGACACCGGCATTGATCGACGGGCCACCGGTGAAGCCGGAGTTCAGCTTCGTCAGGCCCAGCGCGCCACTGGCGTTCATGTTGTGGAACCACATGAACGTGCCGCCCACGCCCACATACGGGTTCAGGCGCTTGTGCGGACGGAAATGCCACGCGACGGTCACCGTCGGCGGCAGCACCCAGGCGCTGCCCACGTCGGTCTTGCTCGCACCCGTCAGGGCGGACAGCGCGCCGCCATTGGCCTGCACTTCGTGGCGCGTGCTGGTGGCGATCAGGTCCAGCGAGATGTTGTCGGTGACGAAGTATTCGAACGTCAGTTCCGGCATGACCTGGTCGGTCGTCTTGACGCGCGTGCCCGTCAGTGTCGCGCCATTGGCCCAGACCTTGCTGTCACGGTCTTCCGGCAGGACGCCGACGGCCGACAGGCGGATCATGAAGTCACCCTTGCCCAGACCGATCTTGGTGCTGGAGCATGTCTCGAAAATGCCACAGTGGCCATGCGGGCGCGAAGGGGCGACGGGAGCCGAAAGCGGCGCGTTGACATAGGTGGACGGTGTCGCAGTCTGAGCATGGCCCGCGACAGGCGCGATAGCCGCAGCGCCCAGCGCCGCCGCAAGGGCAGTGTTACGCATTTTCTTCATCTGGTGCGGACCTTTTCATTCTGACGACGTGTCGTCGTAATCAACGTGTTTTGATGACTGGCAACAATCATGGGGCGCTTACATCGCACCTTGATATGGATCAATCAGGCGGGGGGCGAGAAACCGTTAATTTCCGTCAAAAGCAGTGTTCTTTCGACTATGTGTTCGGCAGGACACACTTTTTGGGGGAGCGTTGTCATTTTTGCGATGGGCTGCATTGTCCTCATTGCATGACAGCCAAGTTCCTGCGCCAGTTGCGTCATGACCGGGTGAAACGCGTCGATGACCTGCTGCGCATCGCCGGGTGTCATGACGATGCAGTGGTCGCTGGTCAGGACCTGGCCAAAGCGGATGTCGAAATCGCGGCGATAGGTCGCCATGGCGCAGGGGAGGCCCCTGGTGCCGTACTGCGCGACCAGGATCCCCTGGCGCGGGCGCTTGCGTTGTACCGACATCCGGCGGCCGACATCCATCCAGCGCCGCCGCTCCATCTCCGGAAAGGCCTGCTGGACCAGAGGGTAAAGCACCAGAATGTCCGTAGCGCCAAGCCGCCGTACCGTCAGGGAGGAATGTCCAGGCACTGGGGGCGGCATCCTTATGTCCAAAGATTGTTAATCATTATGGTTTACCGGATTGGGATCGGGGCTCTGCATTGATTTATATCAAGGGGTCATCCATACTGTGCGGCCTTCGGGGTGCCGTTATTGCGTTGGTGCCCACAGTGCCATGCGCGGTGCCCACCCGGGACGACGGCCGGGTGTTGCGTCGGGCAACAGCAGGGAATTGGGATAAACATGCCGGATACGTCTTCGTGCCAGTTCGAGCAGCGACCACGGCGTCTTGTCATGGGGGCTGTCGGCCTCCAGCCTGATTTCTGCAAGATGTGCAACGTCCGTCCCTCCAGCGTGTGCAGTGCGATCGACGACGCGGACATCTCCCGCCTGTCCGATGCGGCGGTGGAAACCATCGTTCCCCCCGGCCGCTGCTTCATCGAGGAAGGCGAACCCGCCACCGATTTCTTCAACGTCACCTCCGGCACGGTAAAGCTGTTCAAGGCCCTGCCCGACGGACGGCGGCAGATCACCGGTTTCGCCGGGCCGGGCCATTTCCTCGGGCTTGCGGTGTCCGACCGCTATGCCTTCGGGGCGGAGGCGGTCGATACGGTCCGCCTGTGCCGCTTCTCGCGGGAGCGGATGCGCACCCTGCTTGACGATTTCCCCCGCATGGAACGTCGCCTGCTTGAAGAGGCGTCCAACGAACTTGTCGCGGCCCAGAACCAGATGCTGCTGCTTGGCCGCAAGACAGCGCGCGAACGCGTCGCGAGTTTCCTGCTCGACCAGGCCAATCATGGCGAACTCAACAGCGCGGGGCAGTTGCACCTGCCCATGACGCGCGGCGACATTGCCGACTACCTTGGCCTGACCATCGAAACCGTCAGCCGCACGCTGAGCTGGATGCGTGCGCAGGGGATGATCGACGTGGGCAAGGGGTATGCCATCACGCTGCTGTCGCGGGAGCGACTCGAAAGCCTTGCCGAAGGCGAGGACTGAAGTTTTCGGGGCAGCACGACTGCTGCACCCTGACGCCCTTCTTCAAAAAGGCGGCGTCTTTCGAAGCTTTTTGAAAAAAGCTTCACCAAGAACTTTTATTCCATAAATCAAGGTCATGGTTTCCAAAGGGCACTGCCCTTTGGCGGGTTTCAGGGCAGCGCCCTGGGCCTTACTTCCCCGGTGGCTGGCTGTCATCCTCGTCAATCATGTCCGGCGTAAACAGTGGCGCCGTATTCGCCCCGCGTGTCGGGCCACCGACGATGTGGCCGATGGGGGTCAGGATATCGACATGGTCACAGATGATCTTGAACACGGCGAGCAGCGGCACGGACAGGAACGCCCCGCCAATCCCCCACAGCCAGTCCCAGAACATCAGCGATCCCATCACCAGCACGGGATTGAGCGTGAAGCGCCGCGCCAGCACCATCGGCGTGATCGTCTCCCCCTCCGTCAGGTGGATGCACAGGTAGATCGCCGGCGGCAGGGTCGCCTGCAGGATGGAGGGAAAGGTGAACAGCCCCACAAGGAAATAGATGGTGATCCCCATCATGGGGCCGATGATGGGGATGTAGTTCAGCAGGAACGCCATCACCCCCCACAGCAGCGGGTTGGGCATGCCCAGCAGCCAGCATTGCAGCATGTTCGCAAGGCCGACGAGGGAGTTGATGATCGTGATCGTCGCAAGGTAGAGCGAGACATTGCGTTCGATCTGATAGGCGATCTGCACGGTCCGCCGCTTGTCCGCAAAGGTGGGCATGATCTCCACGAACCGCCGCAACAGGCTGTCCCCCTGCGCCAGCAGGAAGAACAGCATCAGGATCATGGTGAAGAACTGCCCCACAAACGCCCGCGTCCCCAGCAGCAGGGAGGAGCCAAAGCTGTCGAGGCCACCACTGGCGGGGGCGGCGGACATCACGATATGGTTCGTATCGTCACTGCCTGCCTTGGCCGTCGTATGGTCGAGGTGACTGCCCGCGATGGTCATGAAGTTCTCGATCCGCTCCGACGCCGTATTGAGCAGGTGGATCGGGCCACGCAGGAAGGCGAGGCGTTCGCCCAGCGCGTTCATCGCCTCTGGCGCGCGTTCGATCCACCCGGCGGCGGGCACCGAAATCGCGGTCCCGATCGCACCCACGACCCCGAACACCCCAAGGATCAGGATCAGGGCCGCCAGCGGCTTGGGCAGCTTCATCTTCAGGTGCAGAAAGCGCATCGGCGCGGACAGCAGCAGGTTCACCACCAGCGCCAGGATCATCGGCAGGATGATGGAGGCTGCGAAATACAGCGTGTAGAACACCGCAAGGATGCTCAGCACCAGCAGGCACGCCGTCTTCAGGTCCATGCGGGTATGGCGCATGACCTCACGCGCGCGATGCTGCTGCATGCTTTCATACGATGGCGCGGGCGACGGTGTGTCAGGCGGGGTGGGCATGGTCTCTTCGGGCGGCATGATCCGGCTTCACCTTTGGCAAGACGCAGGGGATCAGGGGACCGACCAACCGGCTTTACCGAGCAAGAAACAGGAAAACAGGCCTAATCCGTCCGGATTGCCTTCGCAACCCACAACAGCGGCGGGCATTGCCGCTACGCAATTCTTGCAATGGCGGCGGGGGCGGAACGGGATGGGGGAATGAGCGGGGTACACAGGATTGTGAAGGCATTCCCCGCCCCATGGCCCCTCTGGTACCTGAGAGGCAGTTGCAACGCATTCGGATTCAGCGTTCAAATATGTCCTGGATATGAAGGATTGTCGCCTTCATCGCAGGAAATGGAGAAAAGTCATGGCATGGAACACCCCCAAGATCACTGAAGTTCCCCTGGGCGCGGAAATCAACAGCTACGTCTGCGGCGAAAAGAAGTAAGACGTTTTTAAATCGCCACCCGTCTCGTCACGGGTGGCGATTTGCTTATAAATGTCGGCCATGATCGACATCATCGTTCTTGGTGCTGCTGCTGGTGGCGGGTTTCCGCAATGGAACTCCAACGCCGATGGCTGCCGACGGGCCCGGTCCGGCGATCCTGCCGCACTGCCCCGCACACAGGCCTCGATCGCCATCAGTGGCGACGGACGGCACTGGTTCATCATCAATGCCTCCCCCGATCTGCGGACCCAGATCAACCAGACCCCTGCCCTGCACCCGCAGGAAGGACTGCGTTCGACCCCGATCGCGGGCGTGATCCTGACGGGGGGCGAGGTCGATACCATCGCGGGCCTGCTGACCCTGCGTGAACGCCAACCCCTGACATTGCTGGCCACCGACGCGGTGCTGGAGACGCTGGACGCCAATCCCGTGTTCGAGGCGCTGAACCGGCAGGTGGTGACGCGCACGCAACTTCCGCTGGAGCAGGATGTCGCGCTGCACCTGGTCGATGGCGCGCCTGCGGGGCTGAACATCCGGGCCTTTGTGGTGCCGGGCAAGGTGCCGCTCTATGCCGAACGTGGGCCGGACCCCGCCGCCATTGTTGAAAATGGCGAGACGATCGGCCTTGAGATCACCGATGGCACGCACCGCGTCTGTTTCATCCCCGGATGCGCGCGTATGACCGATGCGCTGCGGCAGCGCCTGTCGGGCGCGGACCTTGTGTTTTTTGACGGCACGCTATGGGTCGATGACGAGATGCTGCGCGCGGGCATCGGCGAGAAGACGGGCCAGCGCATGGGCCATATGTCGCTGATGGGCGAAGGCGGCACGTTTGAGGCGTTCCGTGACCTCGATATCGGGTGCAAAATCCTGATTCACATTAACAATTCCAATCCCGTACTGCTTTCGGACTCGGCCGAGCGCCAGCAGGCCAATGCGCAGGGATGGGACGTGGCCCATGACGGGATGAGGATAACCCTATGACCGGACAGATACTTTCCCCCGACGAACTTGAGGCCGCGCTGCGCGCCATCGGGGCGGAGCGTTACCATAACCTGCACCCGTTCCATCGTGCCCTGCATGATGGTCGCCTGACGCAGGGGCAGGTGCAGGCATGGGCGCTGAACCGCTATTATTACCAGTGCCGGATCCCGGCCAAGGACGCGTCATTACTGGCGCGCCTGCCGACGGCGGAACTGCGTCGTGAATGGCGGCGGCGCCTGGTGGATCATGATGGCGATGCGCCGGGGACCGGAGGGGTGGCACGCTGGCTGAAGCTGACGGACGGGCTGGGCCTTGACCGTGCCTATGTCGAGTCGCTGGAGGGGCTGCTGCCTGCCACGAAGTTCGCGGTCGATGCCTATGTTGAATTTGTCCGTGACCGTTCGATCCTTGCGGCGATCGCCTCCTCCCTGACGGAACTGTTTTCGCCGACCATCATCAGCGAGCGCGTGTCAGGGATGCTGCGGCACTATGATTTCGTCAACAGCGAGACCCTGGCCTATTTCCATCCGCGCCTGACGCAGGCCCCGCGTGATTCCGATTTCGCGTTGTCCTATGTCCGCGAACATGCCCGCACGGCAGAGCAGCAGGAAGCGGTGCTTGGCGCGCTGAAGTTCAAGTGCGGGGTGCTGTGGTCCATGCTTGATGCGCTGGATTATGCCTATGTCACGCCGGGGCGGATTCCGCCGGGCGCGTTCCGGCCGACCTGCCCATGACGGACGCCCCTACGCTGACACCCGACAGCGTCGTAAGGTTTGCCCGTGGCGTGCGGTTGCAGCATGACCGTGTGCGCGACCAGTGGGTGATACAGGCGCCCGAACGCGCCTTCCTGCCCGATCCCGTCGCGGTGGAGATCCTGCGCCTTGTCGATGGGACGCGCACGCTCGATGCGATCGTCACCGACCTTGCCGCGCGATTTGCCGCCCCGCGTGACCTGATCGCGCGCGATGTCATGGAAATGGCCGCCGACCTTGTGGCGCGGCAGGTCCTGCTGCCATGACGGAAAAACCCGCGCCCCCGATGAGCCTGCTGGCGGAACTGACGCACCGGTGTCCGTTGCAGTGCCCGTACTGCTCCAACCCATTGGCGCTGGAGCCACGCGCCAATGAACTGACCACGGCGCAATGGATCGACATACTTGATCAGGCGGCGGACCTTGGTGTGTTGCAGGTGCACTTTTCCGGGGGCGAGCCGATGGCGCGTCCCGACCTGCCCGAACTGGTCCGTCATGCGGTGGGGCGCGGGCTTTATACGAACCTGATCACGTCGGGCGTGCTGATGACGCCCGCCGCCTTCGCCGCATTGGTGGCGGCAGGGCTGGATCATGTGCAACTGTCATTTCAGGATATAGAGACCGCCAACGCCGAACATGTCGGCGGCATGAAGGGCGCGCAGGCGAAGAAGATGGCCGCCGCCGAAATGGTGGTGGCCGATGGCATGCCGCTGACACTCAATTTCGTCATCTACCGCGAAAATGTCGGGCGCGTGGCGCAGATGATCGACGCGGCGGCACAAATGGGTGCGCGGCGGGTGGAGATCGCGCATACGCAGTATTATGGCTGGGGCCTGCGCAACCGCAATGCCCTGATGCCGACGCGCGAACAGGTGGAACAGGCCACCCGCGCGGTGGAGGCCGCACGGGCGCAATATGCCGGTCGCCTGTCCATCGATTATGTGACGCCCGATTATTATGCCGACCAGCCCAAACCCTGCATGGGGGGATGGGGGCGGCGTTTCGTCAATGTCTCCCCCTCTGGCCGGGTGCTGCCGTGCCATGCGGCGGAAAGTATCCCGGGGGTGCATATTCCTGACATCGGGGAAGCATCTCTGGGCACGATATGGGATCACGCCCCGCTGTTCACCATGTTCCGGGGAACGGACTGGATGCCCGCGCCGTGCCGCACCTGCGACCAGCGTGAAAAGGACTGGGGCGGGTGTCGCTGTCAGGCACTGGCGCTGGCGGGGGACGCGGCGGCGACCGATCCGGTATGCGAACGCGCGCCGGCCCATGACCGGATCAGCGCGGCAATCGCGGCTCTGCCTGCCGTGCCGCCGCCTTTCATCTATCGTCGTTACGCCAATAGCAGCGAAGACTGACAAAAGTTTCCGGGTGCCGCTTTTTTTTCAAAAAAAGGCGGTGTTCCTTAAAGCTTTTCGAAAAAGTCTTCACCAGAAAATTTCTGATGATCTGGAGGCAGGGAGCATGCTCCCTGCCGGCCCCGCCAGGGATCACGGACCTTTGGGAACCACGTCCGAAGATTCCTGCGGGATCCGGGCGCTGCTGGCATCCTGCGCCGCCTTGCGCGACGGCTGTCCTATCTCGCGCAGCGGCAGGCCGGCCATCAGGCGCTGTTCGATCCCCTCCAGGCTCATGTCCCGCGTCTCGGGGATGAAGCGCCACGTCACGAACACGAACGCCAGGTTGAAGGCCGCAAACATCCAGAAGGTCGGGCCATTGCCGATCCATTGCAGCAGCGACAGGAAGGTCGCGCCGATGATCATGTTGGCGATCCAGTTGGTCAGTGTGGAAATGGAAATCCCAAGGTCACGCCCCTGCAGCGGCTGGACCTCCGAACACAGGACCCAGATCAGGGGGCCTGCCGACATGGAAAAGCCGGAGATATAGATCATCAGCATGAACACGGCGATGATCTGCTCCCCCGGACCCAGCGGCAGGGAGTTGAGCAGCAGCCCGAGGCTGCCCATGCCAACCGCCATGATAAGGAAGCCTGTATACAGGATCGGCTTGCGCCCCCATTTGTCCACCAGCCCGATGGCCACGAACGTCGCCAGCATGTTCACCAGCCCGACCATCGCCGTGCACCACAACTGCGCCGGGCCGACATAGCCCGCCAGCGCGAAGATCTTGGGCGCGTAATACATGACCACGTTCACGCCGGCCAACTGCTGCATGATCTGCAATCCCATGCCCAGCAGGATGGAACGGCGGAAGTTGCGGTTCGCCAGCAGCGCCCAGCCCTTCTGCTTCTGCTGAAGCTGGTCGCTGATGCTCTGGATCTCGCGCCGGGCGTCGCTGCGGCTGTCACGCAGGTTGGCCAGCACCTCCAGCGCCTCGCTGCGGCGGCCCTTCATCATCAGCCAGCGCGGGCTGAACGGCAGGAACAGCGCACCGATCAGGAACAGCACCCCCGGTATCGCCGCCACGGCGAACATCCCGCGCCAGTTGCCGGAATAGCTGAAGAACGTATTGCTCATGAAGGCGAGGAAGATGCCCGCCGTGATCATCAACTGATAGGTGGAGATCATGGCCCCGCGTGCTGTCTCGCTCGCGATTTCCGACAGGTAGAGCGGCGCCGTGAAGGCCGCGACCCCGATCGCCAGCCCCATGACCGCGCGGCCGATGATCATCGACGGCACCGACCATGCCAGCGCACATTCCAAGGAACCGGCGACGAACACCACGGCACCCACCAGCAGCGTACGCTTGCGCCCGATATGGTGCGACATCCACCCCGCGCACATCGACCCCAGGGCTGCGCCCGCCATCATGGAACTGACGATCCATTCCTGCGCCACGGTGGAGGCATGGAATTCCTTGGCCACGAAATCCAGCGCGCCGGAAATGACGCCGATATCCAGACCGGCCATCAGGCCCGCCAGCGCCGCAAGGCACCCGATGATCAGGGAGCGCATGCGCGACGACCCCACGGGCTGCGTGACGGACTGATTCATATATGCTGATCCTTCATTTTATTTCTTCTTCGTTACCAACGCGCGGGCACGGGGCCCCGGTCGGTTCGGGCTCAGATAAAGGGCCGCCGGGAGGTCCGGCCTGTTTCAATTCCTGCTCAGATCGGCGCGGAACGCGCCACACCTGTCAGGAAGTAGCATGGAACCCCATAGGCCCGGGTATGATCAGGATCATTTTCGACCAGATCATTCACCATAAAACGCCGCAGTCGCAGGATCGCCACACCGCCTTCGTCGGCGATGGCGTCCATGTCCTCGCTCATGTCCGCGTACCACGCCATGACGCCCGGCCGTTCCGTCAGCGGTACGGGGGCGCGGGGACTGATGGCGATGCCGTTGGCCAGCATGGAATCGGCCTGCAACATTGTCGTGACGATATAGAAAAAACCGTCGGTGGCGTCGGCAGGCCCGAACTGCCGCAGGGGGACGAAGGACAGGCCCACCTCCGCCGCGTCAAGGTGCGTGACCCGCCGTGGCGGGGCCGCGACTGGCGGCAGGGGGCGTGCGAACAGGTCCTCCTGCCCGGCGGGAGGCGTGTCAGGCTGGCGGGTCTTGCGTTTTTTTGGGTGCGGCCCGTTGTCCCGTGGGGTGGCGGGGGGATACGGCAGGGGCAGTTCGCCCGTTTCGTTGCGACGCGAACGCGTCATCGCGACACTCCGCCCGGATGCGGGGCTCTGTGGTTTGTGCTCCGCCCCGTGGCGGCAGGCTGGCCCGCATCATGCCGGGAAATGCGCCGGGGATGCAATCACTGTGATGCGGCAGGTGGCATCCGTTGCGGGCCACTGTGAAATCCTGAAAGTATCAAAAGTTTTTGGTGAAGCTTTTTTCCAAAAAGCTTCGAAGACGCCGCCTTTTTGGAAAAAGGCGGCACCCAAAAACTTTTATTAATGTATTGGTTTAAAACAGTTTTTCAGGAACAGGCAGCGCAGATGCCCTCGGCCTCGATGGTAGAGGTACGCAGGCTGAACTGCCGCGCCTGTGTCGCGGTGACCAGCGCATGGACGATCTGGCTGTCTTCAAGTTCGGTCACATGCCCGCATTTGGTGCAGATCAGGAACTGGGCACTATGCAGGTGGTTGTCGCATTCATGCGCGCTGTGGAGCATGTGGCGGCAGGCGACGAAGGCGGACAGGCGCTCGATCTTGTGGATCAGTCCCTGTTCGAGCAGGAAGTCCAGCGCGCGATAGACGGTCGGCGGCGCGGCCCCCTTCGTGTCGCGGCGCAGGCGGTCGAGCAGGTCGTAGGCCCCGATGGGCCGGTCGGCGCTCAGCACCAGGCCGAGTACCAGGCGGCGCTGCTGCGTCAGGCGTGCGCCATGGCGGCGGCACATGTCATGCGCGCGGTCCAGCATCCGTTCGACTTCGACGCCGAAGACGGTGGTTTGTGTCCCAGTGTCGTCGTGGCGATCATCCTTGCCCATCTGTCCTGCCGCTCCTGTCATCCTGTGCGGATATACGCCTCAATCCGGCGGTGATGAACCCCCCGGCAGGTGGTAAGCCTATGTGCGCAATCAACATGGGATGGAGCGGGAAGACGTGAAAAAGTTTTTGGTGAAGCTTTTGACCTGAAAAGCTTCGAAGACGCCGCCTTTTTGGAAAAAAGGCGGCACCCAAAAACTTTTATTAATTTTAACAAATACTTACTGCAAGGGACGCGACTTCAGCGCGGCAGGGTGCTGTCCCACCATGCCATCAGCATGATGAACACCGTCACCCCCACCTGTATCCCGATCAGCATGCGCCATGTCACGACCGGCACGTCCGGTCCTTCGTCGCCTTCCTGCCGTGTCCTGCCGTCGCGTGGTCTGATCTTGCGCATCCGCCGTGTCCTGCCATGTCCGGGAAGGCCCATACGGTCGCAAAGGGATTAATTTCGCGTAAAATCCCCGTGTGGTTTCAGGCTTCGCCGGAGGGGGGCAGGATATGGTAGGTGCGGTTGAAATAGATCAGGCCACCATGGCTGTCGCCATTGCGCAGGCTTTCGACTGCGCCGAACATCACGCTATGGGTCCCGACCTCCACGATGCGCTCGATCCGGCAGTCGAAGGAGGTCACTGCCTCCTCCAGCACCGGTGCACCGGTCGTCAGCGTGGCCCAGTGGCCGAAGGCGAAGCGTTCATGCTGTTCCCGGGCGGAGGCGAATATGCCCGAAATCTCCTGCTGCGCTGCGGACAGCACGTTGATGCACATCGCCGCCCCCTCGCGAAAGCGCGGGCGGATGCGTGACGCGCGGTTGACACAGACCAGCAGGGTCGGCGGCGCATCGGTGACGGAACACACGGCCGAGGCGGTAAATCCGGCCGGGTCTTCCAGCGTGCCGGTTGTCACCACATTTACGGCCGCACCCAGTCGCGCCATTGCATCCCGATAGGTCCGGGCGTCGATACCCATTACGTTGTCCTGTCCTTCCTGACGTCACATGATCGCGCGCTGATTAAAACATGCGGCTGGTGGGGGTTCCGCTCCTTTATTCTGTCATGCTTGAAGATGCACGACAATTCGGAGACGCCGTCGCGATGACACACGAAACGCTGCGTATTTCACGCCAGGGGCATCTGGGACGCATCACGCTGGACCGCCCGCGGGCACTCAATGCACTTGATATCGGCATGATCGAAGGGATCGCCGCCTGCCTTGAACGCTGGCGCGGGGATCGTGACGTGCGGACCATCATCCTCGACAGCACGACGCCACGCGCCTTCTGCGCCGGGGGCGACCTGCGGGCACTTCATGCGCTGCTGCCCACGGAGGGGGTTGCGGCAGTGCGCGCGGTCTTTCGCGCCAGCTATCGCCTTGTCTCCGTGCTGGCGGGCTATCCCAAGCCGATCGTCTCCTTCATGGACGGGATCGCGATGGGCGGCGGCATCGGTCTGGGCGGTCATGTACGCCACCGTATCGTGACGGAGCGTTCCGTCCTTGCCATGCCGGAGGTCGCGATCGCCCTGACCCCGGATGCTGGCGGGTCGTACCTGCTGTCGCGCGCGCCGGGCCTGTCGGGACTGCGGCTTGCGGTGACGGGCGGGCGGATGGACGGGGCGCAGGCCATCGCCTGTGGCTTTGCCGACCGGATGGTGCCCTCGGGCGATCTGGAACAGGTGGCGGCCGACCTTGCACGCCATCCGGCGGGGCGTGTGCTCGACCTCGCGCCCCGCGTGCCGGTGGCCGATGGCGGCTGGGGCGACATGGCCGGGGTTGATGCCGTGTATGACGCCCCCGACATGCAGGTGGTGACCGAACGCCTGCATGCCTGCGACGCCCCATGGGCGCGCGATGACCTTGCGGCGCTGGCGCAGGCGGACCCGTTCGCGGTAGAGGTGGCATGGCGCGCATTCTTCAGGGCGCGGGCGCTGCCCGACCTTGACATGGTGCTGGAGCAGGAGTTCCGCCTTGTCTGTGCGCTGGTCGCGCGTCCGGATTTCGCCGAAGGGGTCCGTGCGCGCCTGATCGACCGTGACAATGCCCCGTGCTGGTCGTGTGGCGCGGATGACGTGGTGCCGGTGCCGCAGGTCGAGGCCTGCTTCGCCCCTGCCGCTGTCTCGCTTGACCTTCCTGTCCTGCCTGAGTCCCGAGGTTGAACCTTATGCCATTTTCCCCCGCCTACCGACCCGATACACGGCACATGACGCTGGGGGATGCGTTCTATGACCCGGTGCAGCCCGCCAGCTTCCCGGCCCATATCCTGCGCTTTCGCAATCAGGAAGCGGCGGCGCGCATCGGCCTCGACACCCTGACGGAGGCGGAGTGGATCGCCCACCTTGGCCGGTTCAGGGCGCTGCCCGGCAGCCTGCCGCAGCCGCTGGCGCTGCGCTATCACGGCCATCAGTTCCAGGCCTACAACCCCGACCTTGGCGACGGGCGCGGCTTCCTGTTCGCGCAGTTATATGATGCGTGCGACGGGCGGCTGCTCGATATCGGGACGAAGGGCAGCGGCACGACGCCGTGGTCGCGCGGGGGCGACGGGCGACTGACGCTCAAGGGGGGCGTACGCGAAATCCTCGCGAGCGAGACACTGGATGCGATCGGCGTCACCACCTCGCGCAGCCTCAGCGTGATCGAGACGGGGGAGGCGCTGCACCGGGGGGACGAGCCTTCGCCCACGCGGTCATGCGTGCTGGCGCGACTGGGTCATTCCCATATCCGCATCGGCACGTTCCAGCGCCTTGCCGCGATGCAGGATACGCCGTCGCTGCGTCGCCTGCTCGATTACGTGATGGAGACGTACTATCCCGCCCTGACGGGGGCGGAGGATCCGGCGGCGACCCTGCTCGATGCACTATGTACGCGCCTCGCACTGCTGACGGCGCAGTGGATGAGTGCGGGGTTCGTGCATGGCGTGCTCAATACCGACAACATCAACATCGCGGGGGAAAGCTTCGATTATGGCCCGTGGCGGTTCGCGCCGCATTACAACCCGACCTTCACGGCGGCCTATTTCGATCATTCCGGCCTGTATGCCTTTGGCCGGCAACCAACCGCGATGATGTGGAATCTGGCGCGGATGGCGGAATGCCTGCTGCCATTTTCGGAAATGGAGAAGATCAGAAGTATTTTCGAAAAGTTTCCTCAAAGGTACGAAAGGTTCCTCGATATTTGTGCACTGCAACGTCTTGGTGTTGAGGAAATATCAAGAAATACGTCCACGGAACTGCGCGAATCCGTGTGGTCTTTTCTCGAAGAAAGTGCGATCGGGTTTGAATTCCTGTTCTTTGACTGGTATGGTGGCGCCATCAGTCGCGACCGCGCCATGTCTGGACCGAGGAAGTACTTTTACGAATCCCCGGCGTTCCAGACGTTGCGAAAGCAGATCGAAAGCCATCCGCCACGCGCGGGGGTCGATGTCTCGCTTCCCTATTTCACCCGCGACGATCCATGCGCGATGTGGATCGAGACGGTGGAAGACATATGGCGGCCCATCGCCCGGGACGATGACTGGTCCGCATTCCATGCGGCCATGGCGCATGTCGCGGAAATGAAGGCCGCCCTTGGCGCGGCAGGTCATGTCCGGTGCGAAACGGATGGAACCCTGCGCAATGCCGGGAATTAGACAGATATCGAAACAAAGGAACACGCATGCAGAATTATTCCCCCCAGTCCCAGGCCGGACCC
Source organism: Gluconacetobacter entanii (assembly GCF_013155425.1). NCBI lineage: Bacteria > Pseudomonadati > Pseudomonadota > Alphaproteobacteria > Acetobacterales > Acetobacteraceae > Gluconacetobacter > Gluconacetobacter entanii. The sequence goes on from NZ_JABJWD010000058.1 coordinate 48,433, forward strand.
ATCTCGCAGCCCGAACCCATCCCTGACCTCTCCGATCTCGAAATCTCGCCCAACGCACACAAGACACTCTGGCTCGCAGCCATCGTGGCCGCCATCTGCGGTGGCCTCTATGGCTACGATACCGGCATCGTCTCCGGCGCGCTGCTGCTGATTACCCGCGATTTCCACCTCAGCAGCTTCTATCAGGAGATGGTGGCGTCCGCGATCCTTGCGGGTGCGGTCATGGGGTCGTTCATCACCGGGTGGATGTCCGAACGCTTCGGGCGTCGCAACTCCGTCATGATCGTCACCGCGGTGTTCGTCCTTGGCGCGATGGCGTGTGCATGGGCGCCGGATGTCTATGCCCTGATCGCCGCGCGTGTGTTCCTTGGCCTCGCGGTGGGTGGTTCGACGCAGGTCGTGCCGATGTATATCTCCGAACTCGCCCCGGCGAAGAAGCGCGGCCATATGGTCACGATGTTCAACATCGCCATCGGCATCGGCATCTTCGCCGCCAACGTCATCGGCTTTGTCGCCCGTGATGCGTGGGGCTGGCGGCCGATGGTGGCGATCGCGGCCATCCCGGCGGCCGTGGTCTTCATCTCCATGTTCTTCCTGCCCAAGAGCCCGCGCTGGGCTGCGGAAAATGAAAGCCTTGATTCCGCGATCGAGCAGCTACGCCGCATCCGCACCACCCGGCGCGAGATCCGCAAGGAGCTCAAGCGCATCCAGATCACCGCGAATGACGAGGCGGACCCGCGCGACATCGGCTGGCGTGGCCTGATGCAGCCATGGGTGCGTCCGGCACTGGTTGCCGCACTGGGCGTTGCGTTCTTCACGCAGGCTGGCGGGCTGGAGATGATGATCTATTACGCCCCGACCTTCCTGTCGGATGCGGGCTTTGGCAGTTCGGCCGCGCTGATGGCGAGCATCGGCATCTCCATCGTCTACCTGGTGATGACGGTGCTGGGGTCGAATATCGTGGACCGTATCGGCCGTCGCCGCCTTGTGCTGGTGATGGGGCCGGGTTCGGTCCTCAGCCTCGTGGGTCTGGGCATCATGTTCCTGATCCATCCGGACAAGGGCAGCATCGGTAGCTGGATGATCATCATCTTCATGCTGCTGTTCATGGTGTTCAACGCGGGCGGAATCCAGGTGGTTGGCTGGCTGCTGGGGGCGGAGATGTTCCCCCTGTCGATGCGCGGCAACGCGACCAGCCTGCATTCGGCCATGCTGTGGGGCAGCGACCTGCTGGTGACCAGCACGGCGCTGACGCTGGTGTCCACCATCACGCTGGGCGGGACGATGTGGTTCTATGCCGGGGTCAACCTGGCGTCGGTTCTGTTCATCTACTTCTTCGTGCCGGAAACACGTGGCGCCTCGCTGGAAGATATCGAGGATGCCCTGCGCGAGGGACGTTTCCGTCCCACGCGTGAATCCTCCGCCATCGTCGCGGAAGAAGACTGAAAAGAGTAAAAGTTTTTGGGTGCCGCCTTTTTTCAAAAAGGCGGCGTTCTTTGAAGCTTTTTGAAAAAAGCTTCACCAAAAACTTTTGTACGCTTTACCGCAGGACGACGTGTTCACCGTCCTGCGCCGTCGGCAGGCCAAGCACCTGCCGGTAGAAATCGAGTTCCAGTTCAAGGGCGCGGCGCACCGTCGCCTCCTTGCGGAACCCGTGCCCTTCCCCTTCGAATTCATACTGCGCGCAGGCAACGCCGCGCTGCCGCAGGGCGCGCGCCATCTCGTCCGCCTGCGCGGGCGGCACCACCTTGTCATCCAGCCCGTGCAGGAACAGGACCGGCACATGGATATCCGCCGCCTGCGCCAGGGGCGAGCGCGCGATATAGGTGTCCTCGTCCTGCGGGTAAGGCCCGATCAGGGAATCGAGGTAGCGGGATTCGAACTTGTGCGTCTCCTGCGCCAGCGCGCGCAGGTCGGTCACGCCATACAGGCTGGCCCCGGCAGCGAACAGGTCGGAACGCGCCAGTGCACCCAGCACCGTCAACCCGCCTGCGCTGCTGCCCCGGATGACGATGCGCTTCGGATCCACCAGCTCCTGCGCGATCAGGTAGCGGCACGCGGCGATGCAGTCATCAATGTCCACGATGCCCCATTCGCGCTCCAGCCGCAGACGGTAGGGGCGTCCGAACCCGGTGGAGCCGCCATAATTGACGTCCACCACCGCAAAGCCGCGCGACGTCCACCACTGCACCTTGAACGAGAAGGCCGGGTTCGCCCGTCCCGTCGGTCCCCCATGCGCCATGACCACCAGCGGCGGCAGCGTGCCGGTTATGCCGCAATAACGTGCATTGGCGGGGGGATAGAAAAACGCGTGTCCTGTGCCATCCGCCGCATCGGACAGGGGGAAGTGCAGCGCGCGGGCGTGGGAAATATCCCCCGCCGCCATTGGCAGGGCGATCGCACGACGCAGGATGGTGGGCGGCTGTCCCGGCACGCCCCGCACGACCGAGGCCGCGTCGTCAGGTGGCGTGTCCAGCCATGCCAGCGTCCCGTCCGATAGCGCGACCGGGCATTGCGTCGGGAAATGCAGGTCCACTGGCGTGGCCGCGCCATCGCGCAGGATGACCATGCGGTTTTCCCCGTCGTGGATGGCCAGCGCAAGGATCGACCCATCCGGCAGCGGGCAGTAGCTGCGCAGGCCGAAGATCCATTGTGGCAGGCCGATTTCCGCCTGCATCGGGGCCACGGGCTTCGCAGGGGCGGCATCTGCAATATCGAAGCGGTAGAGGTTCCACCACCCGCTGATGTCCGATGACGCCAGCAGGTGGCCGTCTGCCTCCCAACGCGGCTCGATGACGGAACGCGCCGTGCCGTCCTCCCCCGCCAGTGTCCATGGCGCGGCGAGGCGGGGCATGTCCGCCCCCTCCTGCAGCAGGGAGGCCACGCGCAGGCGGGTGGCATCCCATGGCATGTTGGGATGGTCCCATTCCACCCACGCCATGAACCGCCCGTCGGGCGAGGGCCGGGGGCTGGCGAGGAAATCCGGTCCCATCACCAGCGCCGTGCCGCCATTGTCGGTGGGGTCAGCCCCCGCACCGCAGTCAAAGGCGACGATGGCAGCCGCAGCCTCGCCACCGGTATTGTGATCCTCCCGCACGCAGAAGACGAAGCGCCCGTCCGGGCTGAGTGCGAAATCGGCAAAGCGCAGGCCGTCCATCCCGCCGAGTGCGCGTGGTGCGCCATCGCCGTCGATCAGCCATACGGACCCGTCCACGCGGTTGCTGAACACGATCCGGCCCTTTGCTGCGGTATAGGCCCCGCCGCCATATTCATGCACGCGCGTGCCGACATCGAACGGCGGTGGGGTCATGTCGCGCGTGACCCCATCGCGCCAGCGCACCAGCACGCGGCGTCCTGCCTCCGCCGGGCGTCCCTCGATCCAGTAGATGTCCGCACCATCGGCCCGCACGTCCGACAGCCCCAGCGTGGCCCCGGCGACAAGGTCGGCGCTGATGGGTGAGGGCCACGTGCCAAAGGGAAGGGTAGTCCGGGCCAAAGGAGTGGAGGGGGGAGGGGTCATGTTTTATTCCTGCCATCTTCAGAACGTCATGATAGAACTTGGCATAGGGGAGTGGTGCCGATATTCCCACGCCTTGTCCTTCATGCATCACACTTGTCACAAGACGGATAAAGTCCACTGCTCCAGCATTTTGAACAGCTTTTTCAGCATTATGGCTATGGCGTGATCGGCATTATCGTCATGCTGGAAAGCATGGGCGTGCCGCTGCCTGCTGAAACGCTCCTGATTTCCGCCGCGATCTACTGCGCCAGCACGCATCACATGGATATCCGCTGGGTTGCCACCGCCGCCGTGCTTGGCGCGATCATGGGGGACAATTTCGGATACCTGATCGGGCGAATCTTCGGCTTCCCTCTGCTTGAACGCCATGGTGCGAAGCTGGGGCTGACACCAAAACGGCTGACGCTGGGACGGTTCATGTTCAAGCGGCATGGGGGAACAATCGTCCTGTTCGGGCGCTTTGTCGCCATACTGCGCGTGTTCATCGCGCTGCTGGCCGGGGCAAACCATATGCCGTGGCACCTGTTCCTGGTGTTCAATGCGCTTGGCGGCCTGTTCTGGGCGGGGGGATATGCGTTCGGGGCCTATTACCTGGGGCACAAGGTGATGCAGATTTCCGGCCCCGTGGGTATCACGTTCGGCGTGCTGGGGGCCATCGGGCTTGTGGCTTCCGTCATCTTCCTGCGCCGCAATGAGCAGCGCCTGACCGAGGAAGCCGAAGCCGCCATGGAAAAAGACATGCAGAAATCCGAACAGCAGGACGCCTTATCATGACAGTGCACTGGGATATCACGCAGGCCCCGAGCCTGAAGGGCAAGGTGGCGGTTGTCACCGGGGCGACCGGGGGCCTGGGATATGCCACCGCGCGGGGGCTTGTTTCGCGCGGGGCGGAGGTCATCCTTGCCGGACGCAACCCGGCCAAGGGGGCGGCGGCACTGGAACGGCTGCGTACGGACTGTCCCGACGGGGCTGTCGATTTCATGACGCTGGATCTGGCCTCCCTGCAATCGATCGCCGATTTCACGCAGAACCTGTCGGGGCGGACGGGGTCGGTCGATATCCTTGTCAACAATGCCGGTGTCATGGGACCGCCGAAGCGGCAGGAAACCATCGACGGGTTCGAACTGCAGTTCGGGACCAACTATCTCGGCCCGTTCGCGCTGACGGCACGGCTGCGTCCGCTGCTGTGCGCGGGCAAGGGGGGCGCGCGCGTCGTCACGGTTGCAAGCCTTGCCGCGCTGTCGGGAAAACTGGTGTTCGACGACCTTCAGGCCCGGCACCATTACACCCCGTTCGGCGCCTACCGGCAGAGCAAGCTTGCCGACCTGATCCTTGCCCTCGAACTCGACCGGCAGGCGCGCCAGCACGGATGGCCGATCCATTCCATTGCCGCCCATCCCGGCTGGGCCATGACCGATATCGCCGTCAGCCGTTCCTCCAACCCGCAGGGACTGCGCGAACGGCTGCTGCGGCGCGCGACGCTGGTGGCCTTTACCCTGTTCGGGCAGTCGGCCGATCATGGCGCGCTGCCGATCCTGTTCGCGGCGACCGCGCCGCAGGCCCGCGATGGCGGGTATTACGGTCCCGATGGATGGGGCGAACGGCGTGGCAATGTGACGGAGGCGATCGTGCCGCCTGCGGCGCGCGACCTGCAACTGGCGCAGCGCCTGTGGCAGGTGTCGGAACGTCTGACGGGGACGGCGTTGTCGTAGGGGCGGGTGTCTTCAGGGGCATTGCCCCCTGAAAACCATGACTTGTCAACGGATCAGGGTCAGGGAGCACGCTCCCTGCCGGGTCCGGGCAGCGCCCGGCTGTCGCATGCATGTGATGGATGTGTTCAGAACTTCAGGCGGAATTTCCCACGGATCCCGCTGTCGGTGGAGCGTTCGCCGTACTGTCCGATATAGGACACGCCGACATCAATACGGTTGCTCATCACCGCTTTCAGCCCCGCATCCAGCACTGCCGCGTTTTCCGACAGGGGCACGCCCGCGATATCGAATGTCGTCCCGCCGCCATGGGCGAAATATTCCCGCGTGGTGGGCGTCAGTTCACCAAAAGCGTGGCGATAGGCAAAGCTGGCGTTGGGTACCAGCGTGACCGCCCCGGCCCGCAGGTTTGACGACATCCGCAGCCCGAAGGTGGAATAGGTGGTGCCGGTATCAATCGCGCGTCCGACCAGTGCCGCGCTGCCGCCATGTTCGTGGAACCCGTCGGTATGCAGGTTGACATAGGCAACATTGGCGAACGGTTCCAGCGCCACAGGCCCGGCATCGAAGCGGTAGCCAAGGTCGCCAAAGCCCTGCGCCGTCCCCCCCATATAGGCGCTGCTTTCACGCGCGGAATATCCCGAAAACGCCACCTGCCTGTTCATGCCCAGCATGTTCCACGAATACGTCGCGCCGATCCGCAGCGCCAGCCGTCCCCAATGCGTGCCTGCATAGCCACCGATCGACACATTGTTGCTGTGGCCCGAGGAATCACGCCCGCCAACATCAAAGGCCGAGTGGCCATAACTGACCAGTCCGCCGACACGCCACGTCCCGAACACCGGGGCGTCCGCACCAAGGATAAAGCCGCCGACACTGTGATGCATGCCCGCGGCATTGCCGTCGCCCGAATTATGGCCCCATCCGCCATAGGCCTCGCCCCACATTGCGGCGCGCTGCTGCTGGCATGTGCCATCGGTACGGCGGCCCCGCAGGGTGGCGGTTGACTGCGGTCCCGCCCCCGGATCGCACGCGGCCCCGCGCAGGCGGTCGATCGCGGCGTTACGCAGATAGAAACTGTCCTGAATCAGCTCGGTCCGGGCAGAGGCATGGATTTCCCCCGATGTCGCGTTGAACGCCTGGCGCGCCTGCGCGTCGCTGCCGACAAGGCCGACCGTGCGGCCCAGCCCTGTGCCACCCATCGCATCCAGCGCCCCGGCAGACGCCATCTGGTTGCGCGTCACCGCCGCATCGGTAAAGGCGCGGGTCTGTTCGGCACGCAGATAGACATCGTTGGCATCATACGCATCCATGACGGAATCAAAGGCTGAAACCTGCGTGTCGCCCAGCAGCGTATAGGTCCCGCTGACGCCCTGCGCCGCGCTGAGCACCCGGTATCCCGCCGTTCCCGCCGAATCCCGCAGGTCATTCACGATGGACTGCGACACCGACAGTTGCGCACCCTGCGCAATGGCCGCATGGCCCGTAACCGATACCAGGCCACCATCGGCCAGCAGGGTCGATCCCGCCTGCTGCTGCAGGTTGCCATTGACCGACAGCGTGCCCGTTCCGTCACGCCCGCCCTGCAGGGTCGCGCCCTGATCGACAACCACGTTGCCGACCGTGCCGCCACCTTCCAGCATTGCCCCGGATTCCACAGTTACCGGAGCGGCGGACAGGTTGCCATCCACCGCCAGCGTCCCGTCCGCGACATAGGTCTGTCCGTTATACGCCGTGCCATCGCCGGTATAATCCAGCAGGCCCGTGCCCGATTTCGTCAGGGTACCTATCCCGGACATATTGTTGTTCAGGCTGTTATCAAGGGTATAATTTCCGTCATCGTGGATATCGAGATTTCCGCGCGACACGATATCGCCCACGATCTGCGACCCGTCATGTACGCCCAGTACCGTATTGCTGCCGTCCTGCAGGATCAGGGCCTGCGTGCCGCCCTTGATGGTTCCGTAATTTTCCAGGTCGGTCGTGCCGGAGGAGGGGTTGCCCACGAACGCCACGTCGTTACTGGAAATCGTGCCATAGTTGTAGACCGCCACGTTTCCGCTGACGCGCACGCCCTGTTCCGCGCCAAAGATGGAACCATAGTTCGTGGCCACCATCTGCTGCTAGGCGGTGCCGGTCAGGGTCGCGCCGACCTGTACGGAGGTAATGACGCCCCCTTTCTCATTCACCAGGCTGATGCCGTTGGTCAGGGCCACGCCTTCGGACACATTCGTGTCCCCGTCCTTGCCAACGCCGGCAGCGCCTTCGGCCTTGATGGTCCCGTAATTGTCCACGATGGCGTCGTTATCGATGTCGATACCGTCCCCATCGCCTGTACCCGATCCGTCATAACCGCCGATGATGGTGCCGTAATTCACCACCTTGCCCGTACCGTCGGACCCGACGCCCGAACCGTTGCGCCCGATGATCGTCGCCCCGGCGGCGTTGTAGACATCCACATACCCGTCGCCCGTGATGCCATGGCGTTTGCCGGAAATCAGGCCCCCGGCCTCGTTGATGACGGTGCCGGTGGGGGCGTCCTGGAAATCGATGCCGTCATGGCTGTCGCCCGTCGCGCCATCGGCATAGATCGTGCCCGCGTTGATTACCGTGGCATTTGCGCCCGGACGGATGCCATCGGCGTCGTCCGATTTGATCAGGCCGCCTGCATTGTTGGTAATGGTACTCGTATTATCGGGACCGACAAAATCGTTCAGGTCGATCGCCTGCCCGCCCGCCGTGCTTTCGATGGTGCCGCTGTTGGTGATGGACACCGTGCCGCTGGTCGCATTGCCGCCATGGATGGCGTCGTCCGACCCGCTGATCAGCGCTCCGGCCCCGATATTGACCGACACATTGGTCGGGTTCTTGATCGACAGCGCCTTGTCATCGTCATTCACCAACGATTCCCCGGCGGTCAGGGAAAAGTCCTGCGTGTCGGATATGCTCTTTGCCATGGCTGGCAGGCAGCCATCGGCCAGCATGAGAACTGCCGTCGAAACACCAAGAGAAACATTCATGATTCGTAACGATTTTTTCATAACATTTCCAGTGGGATCTCGGCTTTTTGGCAAACATCCCGCCTGTAGATGAAAACCGTCAGGGGTGAAAGCGCACCCGTAAGTGTAGATATATCTTTGATAAAATATGTTACACGGAACCACTCGCTTTCCATGAGCCTCCCGCAGGCGGCATCTGCGCTGAACATTGTTCATTTTCATTGGGAAAACGGGCGTTCACATACCTGCGCAAGGTGTTCGAGCCAGATCATTTCAGGTGATGACATGCCATTTCAAAATGGATGCATTGCTCCTGAAACATCCAAACGCAATGATTTGTCACGAATCTGTCATGTGATGCCGGAACATGATTCCGTGCCTGGCAATGCGCAATATCGGCTATCCGTACGGCGGAAGGGTCAGGAAATGCCAGCATCCGGGATGGAAATGCGCCCGTCCGGTCCTGCAACAGTCCTAACCGTCAGCCATGGGACCGGATATCGCGGCCGTTTCCTTGAGTTGTCAGGGAATGTCCCCGATCCTCAGTTGCGTACGAACGTCCAGTAAAAAGGCTGCCGTCCCGCCTTCAGCGCCTTGGCTTCATAGCGTGTCGGCGGCCAGCCTTCGGGCCGTTCAAGTACCGGCGGCGCCGTGCGGAACAGTGTCTGCGCCCCCATCACTTCCTCCACCCATGCCTGATAGGTGGGATCGTCACTGGCCACGCGCCAGATCGCACCGGGCTTGAGGATGCGCGCCATCATGCGCACCGTGTCGGGGTGGACGAAACGCCGTTTGGCATGGCGTGCCTTGGGCCAGGGGTCGGGAAACATCAGGAAGGCCCGGTCAATCGACGCATCGGGCAGTTCGCGCAGCAGGATGCGCGCGTCCTCGTCCCAGATGCGCAGCATGTCGGGTACCGGCGCATCGGCTTCGTGGTCATCGGGGACAAGGCGCGACAGCAGCGAACACAGGCCGTTATCGAACACCTCGCACGCGATATAGCCGACATCGGGATGGGTCGCATGCTGGGCAAGGGAGTGTTCGCCCCCACCAAACCCGACCTCCAGCCAGATTTCGCGCGGCGGATGGCCAAAGGCGCTGGCGGGGTTCGCCATGGCGATCGCGGGAAAGCGCAGGCGCGGCAGTGTCTGGTCAAGCAGGCGCTGCTGGCGTGGACGCAGGGGATGACCGCGCTGACGTCCGTACAGGCGATCGGGCGACGCCTTTACATCCACACTAGCCGTCATGAAAACAGTCATCCTTGGTGTCGGTCTTGTGGCGATGGGGCCGTGGCCTGCCATCGCGTCATGGCGCGACCGGTCCCGTCATGACAGCGGGAACCGGTCGGGCCGTCAGGCGATCAGCGGTTGAAGGCGCTGCGCAGGGCGTCGACGAGGTCCGTCTGCTCCCACGTGAAATCGTCCTTCGCCGCGTCGGGCGTGCGGCCGAAATGGCCATAGGCGGAGGTCTGGGTATAGATCGGGCGGTTCAGGCGCAGGTGCTTGCGGATGCCGCGCGGCGACAGGTCCATCACTTCACGCAGGACACGGCCCAGCTTGTCTTCGTCCACGTCCTTGCCGGTTTCGGCGAGGTCAACATAGACCGACAGCGGGTGCGACACGCCGATGGCATACGAAATCTGCAGCGTGCAGGTATCGGCCAGGCCGGCGGCGACAATGTTCTTCGCCAGATAACGGCAGGCATAGGCCGCCGAACGGTCAACCTTCGTCGGATCCTTGCCGGAGAACGCGCCGCCGCCATGCGGGGCCGCACCGCCATAGGTGTCAACGATGATCTTGCGTCCCGTCAGGCCGCAGTCCCCGTCGGGGCCGCCGATCACGAACACGCCGGTCGGGTTGACGTAGAATTCGTCTTCGGGGCACATCCAGCCTTCGGGCAGGACGTCCTTGACCACGCCGCGCAGTTCCTCGCGGATGGTGTTCTGGCTCGCACCCTCGACATGCTGGGTGGAGATGACGACGGAGGTCGCGCCCACCGGCTTGCCATCGACATAGCGCAGGGTGACCTGGCTCTTGGCGTCGGGCTGCAGGGCGGCCGCGCGCGGGTCGCCCGCCTTGCGCAGGTCGCGGATGCGATGGAGGATGCCGTGCGCGTAATGCAGCGGGGCCGGCATCAGGCTTTCGGTTTCGCGCGTGGCAAAGCCGAACATGATGCCCTGGTCGCCCGCGCCCTCGTCCTTTTCGCCCGCGCTGTCAACGCCGACGGCGATGTCGGCGGACTGCGCATGCAGGTAGTACTCAACCTCGGCGTTCTTCCACGAGAAGCCCGGCTGGTCGTAACCGATGTCGCGCACGGCGTCGCGCGCGCCTTCGATCAGTTGTTCCGGCGTGACGGAGGCGGGGCCGCGCACTTCGCCCGCAAGGACGATGCGGTTGGTCGTCACCAGGGTTTCACACGCAACGCGGGATTCCCCATCGGCCGTCAGGAACGCGTCAAGAACGGTATCGCTGATCCGGTCGGCAACCTTGTCGGGATGGCCTTCCGATACGGATTCAGAGGTGAACAGGAAGTCGCCTTTGTTGCGCATGTTGATTCCATACTATCTGGTAAAAACCATGGGGCCGCCGCATGGACGGGCGCTGAGTAGTGGACGGATTTGGCCGAAGTTCCCGCCAGCGTCAAGTTTTTTTGCCGAATACCCCCATCCCGCGCGTGGAATTCACTCCAGTCCCAGCACATTGTCCATCGAATACAGGCCCGGCCCCCGCGCCCCGATCCACTGCGCCGCGCGCACCGCGCCGGTGGCGTAGATGCGGCGGTTGAACGACCGGTGGGTGAGCGAGATCTGTTCGTTCGCGGATGTAAAGATGACGCTGTGTTCGCCAACAATCTGCCCGCCGCGCAGCACGGCAAAGCCGATTGCATCGTCCGCGCGCGGGCCGGTATGTCCGTCGCGGGCGACCTCCATATGATCCTTCAGCACGATGCCGCGCCCGTCCGCCACGGCGTTGCCAATGGCCAGCGCGGTGCCTGATGGCGCATCGACTTTCTGCCTGTGGTGCATCTCCAGTATTTCGGCATCATATTCGCGTCCCGGCAGGGCGGCGGCCATCTGGCGCGCCAGGCGGGTCATCAACGTCACACCGGGGGAAAAGTTCGCCGCCTGCACCACCGCGATGCGTTGCGCCGCCGCATCGACGGCGGCCTGATCTTCCTCGCCCAGGCCGGTCGTGCCCAGCACCCATGCCGTTCCCGCCTGTGCCAGAGCCTCAGCATGCGCCTTCACGGTCGCGACGTTGGTGAAGTCGATCACCACGTCACAGACCTTTGCAAGGTCGGCGATGGAGGTGAAGATGGGGCAGGCCGGGCCGGTGGCGTCGCTGCTGGCGGGTTCCATGATGCCGTTGCGTGTCGAACCGCCCGCAACAATCGCGCCCGCCGCCACGACCTCCTCACGCAGCAGGCGGCCCACGCGACCGTTGATCCCGGCAATACCGATACGCACCGTTTTCGTGTTCATGAAACTCTCCGCCCCGCTGTGATCTTGGTAAAATTGATGAAAGTTTTTGATGAAGCTTTTTTCAAAAAGCTTCAGAAAACACCGCCTTTTTGAAAAAGCCGGCACCCAAAAACTTTTTATATTTTCAGGTTTTTCCCTTGGATTGTCTTTTCAGACAGCCTCCACAAACAGATGGCGGCGCGACCGGGGGATCGCGCCGCCTGTAGCATATCCATGGTGCAAGTTGGGGGGACACCATGCATATGGGGAGGGAGCCTATACCCGATCCGGCGGCCATTTCAACCATGGCGCGCCGGATCAGGAAAGGCGGGGATCAGAGCTTGCCTTCAAGGAAGTCCTTCACCTTGCTGAAGAAGCCGGTGCTCTCGGGGCTGCCCTTGTCATGGCCGCCGCCCTCCGTCTCGAACTCCTCAAGCAGTTCACGCTGGCGGCGGGTCAGGTGGCGCGGGGTTTCCACGACGACCTGGATATACATGTCGCCACGCGCGGACGAACGCAGGACGGAGAAGCCCTTGCCACGCAGGCGCAGCGTCTCGCCCGTCTGGGTGCCTGCCGGGATCTTCACCTTGGCGCGCGATCCATCGACGACCGGCACCTCGATTTCCGTGCCCAGCGCCGCCTGCGTCATGCGCACCGGCACGCGGCAGTAGATGTTGGCCCCGTCGCGCTGGAACAGGGGGTGGGGCTCCACGCTGATATGGACATACAGGTCGCCCGGCGTCACGCCCGCGCCCCCGGCCTCGCCCTCGCCCGACAGGCGGATGCGCGTGCCGTCCTCCACCCCTGCGGGGATCGCGACTTCCAGCGTGCGGTTCTTTTCCACCGTACCGGTGCCGTGGCAGACCTTGCACGGGTTGCGGATCAGGCGGCCGCTGCCATGGCAGGTCGGGCAGGGACGTTCGACGAAGAAGAAGCCCTGCTGCGCGCGGACCTTGCCCGCACCATGGCAGGAGGGGCAGACCTCTGCTGGCTGGTTCTTGTCGGCCGAACCGGTGCCGTCGCAGCTTTCGCAGGTGACGCGCGTGGGCACGCTGATCTGCTTCTTCACGCCGGAGAAGGCCTCCGCGAACGTGATGCTGACCTGTACCTGCAGGTCGGCGCCCGCGCGACGGCCGCCGCGACGCCCGCCCATCATGTCGCCGAACATCTGCTCAAAGATATCGCCAAGCCCGCCGCCGCCGAAATCGAACCCGCCGGCACCGCCGGGGCCGCCGCCCTCGAACGCCGCATGGCCAAAGCGGTCATAGGCCGCGCGTTTCTGGTCGTCCTTCAGGACGTCATAGGCTTCGTTGATTTCCTTGAACCGGTTTTCGGCCTCGGCATCGCCGGGGTTGCGGTCCGGATGGTATTTCATGGCCAGCCGGCGATACGCCTTCTTGATCTCGGTGCCATCGGCATCACGGGAGACTTCCAGAACCGCGTAATAATCAAGATTGGTGGCCATAATGGGTCCTCAGTGAAACGGGGCCGCCCCGGGACGGGGGATGGGTGGTGTCCCTGCTTATGGGCACGGCGGACCGTTATCGATTGGGGTTGGAATCCGTATCGGATCCGTATCATGTCTTTAAAACAGGAAAAGCGCCCGTCTTCCATGAAGCACGGGCGCCACCTGGGATCGGGGGGCGGAAGCCTGTGGCTCCCGCACCCCCTTTACCGGAGTATGTATGACGCCTTGCGACGATCAGGACGACTTCTTGCTGTCGTCCACGTCTTCGAAGTCGGCATCCACGACCTTCTCGCCGTTCGGGCCAGCGGCACCGGCACCCGGCGCGGCGCCTTCGGCACCACCTTCGGCCTGACCCGCCTTGTAGACGGCCTCGCCCACCTTCATCGCGGCCTGCGTCAGGCGATCGGTCGCCTTCTTCAGCGCTTCGGCATCGGTGCCTTCAAGGGCCTTGCGGACCTCGGCGATCGCGGCCTCGGCTTCGGTCTTGTCGGCCGCCGGAACCTTGTCACCGGCTTCGGACAGGGACTTCTCGACCTGATGGGTCAGACCTTCGGCCTGGTTGCGGGCCTCGACCTGTTCCTTCTTGGCCTTGTCGGCGGCGGCGTTGGCTTCCGCGTCCTTGACCATGTTCTCGATGTCAGCTTCGGACAGACCACCAGACGCCTGGATCTTGATCTGCTGTTCCTTGCCGGTCGCCTTGTCCTTGGCGGACACGGACACGATGCCGTTGGCGTCGATGTCGAACGTCACCTCGATCTGCGGCACGCCACGCGGGGCGGGCGCAATCCCGGTCAGGTCGAAGGTGCCCAGCAGCTTGTTGTCCGCCGCCATTTCACGCTCGCCCTGATAGACCTTGATGGTCACGGCGCTCTGGTTGTCTTCCGCGGTGGAGAAGGTCTGGCTCTTCTTCGTCGGGATCGTCGTGTTGCGGTCGATCAGGCGGGTGAACACGCCACCCAGCGTCTCGATCCCCAGCGACAGCGGCGTCACGTCGAGGAGCAGCACGTCCTTCACGTCACCCTGCAGCACCGCGCCCTGCACCGCGGCACCGATGGCCACGACTTCGTCAGGGTTCACGTTGCGGGCGGGTTCCTTGCCAAAGAACTGCTTCACCGCCTCGATGACCTTGGGCATGCGGGTCATGCCGCCGACCAGGATCACTTCGTCGATTTCACCAGCGTTGACCGACGCATCCTTCAGCGCGGCGCGGCAGGGTTCCAGCGTGCGCTGGATCAGGTCGTCAACCAGGCTTTCCAGCTTCGCGCGGGTCAGCTTCAGCACGAGGTGCTTCGGACCGGACGCATCGGCCGTGATGAACGGCAGGTTGATCTCCGTCTCCTTGGAGGAGGACAGTTCGATCTTCGCCTTTTCCGCGGCTTCCTTCAGGCGCTGCAGGGCCAGCTTGTCCTGGCGCAGGTCGATGCCCTGCTCACGCTTGAACTCGTCAGCGAGGTAGGCAATGATCCGCGCGTCAAAGTCTTCACCGCCGAGGAACGTGTCGCCGTTGGTGGACTTCACCTCGATCACACCATCGGAGATCTCGAGGATCGAGACGTCGAACGTGCCGCCACCAAGGTCATAGACCGCGATCGTGCCGCCATTCTTCTTCTGCAGGCCATAGGCCAGCGCCGCCGCCGTCGGCTCGTTGATGATACGCAGGACTTCGAGGCCCGCGATGCGGCCCGCATCCTTCGTCGCCTGACGCTGTGCGTCGTTGAAGTAGGCCGGAACCGTGATGACGGCCTGCGTGACGGGTTCGCCGAGGTAGGATTCGGCCGTTTCCTTCATTTTGCCCAGGATGAAGGCGGAAATCTGCGCCGGGGCGTACTTCTTGCCCTGCGCCTCGACCCAGGCGTCACCGTTGTCGCCCTTGACGATGGCATAGGGGACAAGTTCCTTGTCCTTCGCCACGGTCGGGTCGTCATAGCGGCGGCCGATCAGGCGCTTGACGGCATACAGCGTGTTGGCGGGGTTCGTGACGGCCTGGCGCTTCGCAGCCTGGCCAACCAGCATTTCGCCGTTGTCGGTGAACGCCACCATGGACGGGGTGGTGCGTGCGCCTTCGCTGTTTTCAATGACGCGGGTTTCGTCGCCTTCGCGGACCGCAACGCACGAATTGGTCGTGCCAAGGTCGATACCGATAACCTTACCCATGAATACTCTCCTTGATAGCGGTTTCCGTGGACCCGAAGCATCCGCGAAAACCCTTTTGATCATTCATTTGCCGGCGGGGGACAGGGGACTGTCATGATCACATCCACCCGGTCAGGCCCGTCAGCGTTACTTTCCGATTTAAGCAGCCCCACCCGGCCTTTCAAGGGGGGAGAAGCCGATCAACCGGCATTTTCAGCCCGTGATATCAGGCATGTCCCTTGGACACGACAACCATCGCGGGCTTCAGCAGGCGACCATGCAGCGTCCATGCCGGCGTCCATGCCTGCATGACGGTGCCTGCGGCGTGTTCATCGCTGTGCTGTTCCGCCATGGCCTGGTGCAGGTTGGCGTCGAACGGCTTGCCGTGCGCGTCCACGGCGACGATGCCGTTGCGTTCAAGGATGCCCATGAACGAACGCTCGGTGCTCTCGATGCCTTCGCGCATGCTCTTGAGGATGCCGTCCTCATGTTCCGTCGGCGCGGGCAGGCTGGCGAGCGCGCGCTTGAGGTTTTCGGCGGCTTCCACAACGTCACGGGCGAATTTCTGCGTGGCGTACTGCCGCGCGTCCTCGATCTCGCGCTTGGTGCGGGTGCGCAGGTTCTGCATTTCCGCTTCGGCGCGCATCCATTTCTCGCGCATGGCGGCGACTTCGGCCTCAAGCTCCGCGATGCGGTCCGACGGCTCGGCCCCCGTTTCCGCCGTGGCGGCCGCGTCCGTGGCCGCGGCGTCATGCGGGGGCTGCTGGCCCTCTGTCTGGGGCTGGTGGGTACCGGCGCCGTGCGGGGCGTCGGCGTTGTGGGTGGGGTCTGTATCGTGGGTCATGACCTATCAAGTAGGTAACGGTCGCCTGATGGACAAGGCATGACGGTCTGCACAGGCATGCCGAATTTGCGTAATGCCCCTGATATGTGCTGCACCGTCAGATGCCGGGCGGCCGTCCCGTCCCTTCCTCATGTTCATCAATATGGCGCATGCCCTCATGACATGCGGGTCGATATGACGCTATGCTCCAACCGCCCTTCAAGGCAAGTCCCCGACGCGCGTGCCCGGTGGCCGCAATCCGCAGATGAAGCAGAAGAGATCCTGATGGAGCCGACGAAACAGACGATCGTGCTGGTTGACGACGATCGCAACATCCTGACGTCCGTGCAGATGACGCTGGAAGCGGAAGGGTTCACCGTCCATACCTATACCGACGGTGAAAGTGCCCTGCATGGCCTGATGAGCCGTCCGGCGGACCTCGCGGTGCTCGACATCAAGATGCCGCGGATGGACGGGATGGAACTGCTGCAGCGGCTGCGTGCGCGTTCGCAATTGCCGGTCATCTTCCTGTCGTCCAAGGATGAGGAAGTGGACCAGTTGATGGGTCTGCGGCTGGGGGCGGATGACTACATCACCAAGCCCTTTTCGCAGCGCCTGCTGCTTGAGCGTATCCGCGCGCTGCTGCGCCGCAACGAACTGACCCGTAACGAGGCCGTTGGCGCCAACCCGGCGGGTAACATGGTGCGCGGCAACCTCTCGCTTGACGAGACGCGGCACCAGTGCCTGTGGCACGGGCGCGACATCCAGTTGACGGTGACGGAGTTCCTGCTGGTCAAGGCGCTGGCGACCCGCCCCGGCCTGGTGAAGTCGCGTGACCAGTTGATCGATGCCGCGTATGGCGAGAACATCTATGTCGATGACCGCACCATCGACAGCCACATCAAGCGCGTGCGCAAGAAGTTCCGGCAGGTGGACGAGGATTTCAACCAGATCGAGACGCTGTACGGCATAGGCTACCGCTACAAGGAAGAGTAGGAATTTCCCGCTGAAGCGTCCGTTCCCCATGCCTGGCCTTGCCCTGCGCCTGTCTGCCCTGCGTGCGCGCCTGCGCCCGAAAAAGGGGGGCGGCCGCATGTCGGGCAACCATGCCGCCGCTGCCGTCTACATGGAATACCGCACGCGGCTCGTCTCGCCGCTGATGCGGCGGATCCTGCTGGTCAACATGCTGCCGCTGGGGCTGCTGGCGCTGACGCTGCTGTACCTGACGCAGTTCCAGAACAGCCTGCTCGAGGCCGAGGTCTCCGCCCTGCGTGAACAGGCGCGCATCTATGCCGGTGCGCTGGGGCAGAGTGCGGTGACGACCACACGCCATGGCGTGCTGCTGGACCCTGCGCTGGCGCGGCCGCTGCTGCTGCGCCTGACGGAGCCAAGCCCCAGCGCGTGTGCCCGCCTGTTCGCCCCCGATGGACAGCCCGTTGCCGACAGCCGTGCGGAGCGGGCAGGCCACCATGCCCACGGTTCCGGCGAGGGACGGCATGAGGGGACGGGCGGGGAAGAAGACGACCGCTCCCCGCTCTATCCCGAGTCCCGCAATATTGGCGAGCGTCTGTACAACTGGCTGCTGTCGCAGTTGCCGACCCTGTCGGGGGAGCGGATCATGACGCTCGATACCCCCGACACCGATCCGTCGGTGCAGCCGGTGGCCGGGCCGAACGGCATGCGCATCATGGAGATGCCGCCCTATATCCGCCGCACCGCGCACCAGCGCCTGATGGTGACGGTGGCCGAACCCGTGATGCATGACGGGCAGACCACGGTGGGGATCATCCAGTTGACGCGGGAGGCGCGTGACGTGGACCGTTCCCTGTTTGCCGTGCGGTCCTCCATCCTGTCGCTGTTCCTGATGGCGCTGGCGCTGACGATCCTGCTGTCATGGTACCTGTCGCTGACGATCGCGCGGCCGCTGCTGCGGCTGGCGGCGTCGGCGCATGTGATGCGTGAATCCTCCGGCCGGACCGACACGGTGCCCGAACGCCTGCTGCTGCGCCGGGACGAGATCGGGGAGGTCGCGCGTGCGTTGCAGGACAGCGCGAGTGCGCTGTGGGCGCGCATGGACGCCATCGAACGCTTCGCCGCCGATGTCAGCCATGAGATCAAGAACCCCCTGTCGTCCATCCGCTCCGCCATTGAAACGCTGCTGCGTATCGAGGATCCCGAACGCCAGCGGCGGCTGATGATGATCATCCATGACGATGTGCGCAGGCTGGACCGGCTGATTACCGATATTTCCGATGCCAGCCGCGTGGATGCCGAACTGTCGCGTGCGCGCGCCGAACCCGTGGCCGTGGTGCCCCTGCTGTCGGTCCTGGCGGAAATCCACCAGACCACGCGCCAGCCCGGACAGCCGGTCATGAGCGTCGCGAGCAGCGGCAACAGCGCGGAACGGCCGCTGAAGGTCATGGCGGTGGAAGACCGGCTGGTGCAGGTGCTGCGCAACCTGATCGGCAATGCGATTTCGTTTTCGCCCCCCGACGGGCAGATCCTGCTGAGTGCCGTCCCGGCCGGCAACATGGTGGAGATTGCCGTTGCGGATGAAGGGCCGGGCATTCCACAGGCGAAGCTGGACAACATCTTCGACCGTTTTTATTCCGAACGCCCGACCAGCGAGAATTTCGGGCAGCATTCGGGGCTGGGCCTGTCCATCAGCCGCCAGATTGTCGAGGCCCTGCGCGGGACGATCAGCGCGGAGAACCGGATTGACGCGGACGGGAATGTCATTGGTGCCCGGTTCGTGATCTGCCTGCCAAGGGTGGGATGATCGGGGCTCTGGGGATTACCCTTTGGAAACCACGGCTGGCCGAGGGATCGGGTGATATCATTTAAAAGTTTTTGGTGAATCTTTTTCCAAAAAGTTTCAGGGAACGTCGCCTTTTTGAAAAAAGGCGACACCCAAAAACTTTAGCTACTTTCCGTTGTGAAAGGGCGGGAATCCCATGCATCATGCTTCGTGCAATGCGGGGGTTTCTGTTTTTTCGGCGGGTGCATCAGCAGAAATGACCTCGGTTATGGTCCTGTAGAGTCTGTAATAAACCATGCGTCCGAAATGTTCCCTGTCGGTCTGGTCACTTCTTTCTTTTACATAATCGTCAATGTGCAGCAGGAAGGTATTTTTCCTGTTGGCCGTCAGTTCCATGATTTTCCGGTTGAAGGGGATGTGTGTTGAAACATTCTCAACTTCATTTTCATGGTTCAGGAATCTTTCGGCCCCCAGCAGGATGAACAGGAAAGACTCTTCGGGAATCCGGGGCAGGATACTGCGGAGGCAGTTTTCGAAATAGTCCGGGTCCGGCGCATGGTAATGGAAATCGCCAGATGCGACATTGCGGAAGGCATCATCAAGGAATTTGTTCTGGTCATGATGTTCCCCCTGTGAAAAATTTTCCGTCATGATCGCATGACACTCGGGGAACGGATATCGGGTGGCGCCGTCCTGATATGAATATGTTGCGTACAATGCATCGACGGAAAAATTCAGCACGTAAACATCGTACGTCATGTCATCGAATTGTGTCGCGAAATCCTCTTTCCTGTAGCCAAGTTTTGAAATCCACGCCAGCCTTTCATCGGTCAGGCCAAAGATGGAATCATGGAACAGTTGCGAGTGGTCAATGCGGATGCTGACACCGTCGCGACAGAAATTCTGCTCCTCGACGACACGGCGGTTCCCCTGCTTGAGGTAATGGGCCAGTCCTGCGGCATGGCATCCCCCGCGAACATATATGCTCTTCCTGCTGGCGGCCACCATGGCGTCGGAAGAACCTTCCTCCTGGTTGATCCAGTCAATGTGCGCCGGGGAATTGATGTCCGATATGACCGTGCCCTGCACATGCAGGTCGGGCCGGTCGAGCGACTGGTAAACCCATTGTTCGATTCCCATGCCAAGTATGCGGCATGAAAAGCAGAAATGTTCAAAGTAACTGATTCTGTTGACATAGACGAGTGAGTAGAAGCCCACGATGCCATAATCGCCAAATTTATCGCTGACCCTGACCAGACCGGAATACCTGAATGTCTGTTTGATCTGCGACAGCAGGATATCCCGGGCTTCCTGCCGATCCTCCGGCAGGCGCTGCTTCGTGAAATTGAGCTGGTTCGTCCGGTTGATCAGTTCTATTGCACGGTCAAGATGGTTTTCGACATCATAGATGAACTCGACCCTGATATTACTGTCTTTCAGGAAGTCTTCGATACTGGAGAAATTTTCCTTCTCCTCATCACGGCTTTCCAGAACCTTGTAATGTTTCAGGCGTGAAAGGCTGGAATCATCCTTGCCCCTGAAACGGGTGTCCGTCAGGAGGTGTGGGATAATCTTCTCATCTGCAATGTGGATTTCCGGATTGACTGACAGGACTTCCTGCAGGTTATGGGTATTGTCGTCAATAAACATGACGGTTTCAGGACGAAGCTGGATACGCCGGATGATTTCGGCAACCCTTGCCCCCTTCGGGGACCAGTCGATGCTGGGGAAAACGAAATAATCCCAGATTCCCTTTTCCTGCAGGAGATATCTGACGGATTCAAGATCATTTTTGGAACAGATGGAACTCATGATGCCCCGTTGGGCAAGTTCCACGACAATATTGTGGTATTCATCCGAATAGGAAATACCCCCTTCGGTCAGGGTGCCATGCCAAAATGTTTCATCCAGGTCCCAGATAACGAGACGAATTTCCTCAGACATAAAATCTTCTCCAGCAGGCAGACGATGCTCCACCTTACTTGAAGCGGAATATTGTAAATTATCCGTCAATATTTCCTGGAGACTTTTTGAAAATAATATGTTGATAAAAACAGTAAAAGTTTTTGGTGAAGCTTTTTCCAAAAAGCTTCAAAAGAGCGCCGCCCTTAAAAAACATCGTACCAATATGCCGCGTTCAAACAGCCCCTAAAGTTCTTTCCCAAGAGGAATATGGTACCAATGCCCCTGTTCAAAAATCACCGGCGCATGGGTTTCCTGATCGTTGACGATCTGGCCTTCGGCAGGTGCCGTCATGTGTCTGATCTGTTTTTCGGTCATGGTGGGAAGAACGATGCCCTGTCTTGTGCTGATGGCCTTATCCAGTATGACATTTCCCGCGAATTCCACGTCCCGGCCGACATACACATTACTGTTGAATGTCACTTCCCCATCGGGAGAAATCGAAAGCGCGTTGAGGGAGCGTGTCATATCCCTGTCCGGTCCGGGAACGACAAAGTTGAGGGTTCCATATTCGTCGTCTGTGATCGCGGGATAGGAGCTGGCACCGATCTGAAGTCCCTGTCGTGCGATCAACCGACCAGAGATCGCGGTATCACCAGACCCGGTCAGTTCCAGCGCGTCCGCATAACGGGTTACAAAATGCAGGTTCCCCTGATAATCGCCAAATATCTTGACCCGGTTGGGATCTGAATGGCCAAAGGAAATCGGGCCAAGTTCGCCCAGCCAGAGCGCGGGCGCACAGATGTCGCCCGGACATCCGGTATTGGCGTAACGCAGGTCAATGGCAGCGTCCTTGTAAGCGCCCATGATCTGAAAGGCGCTGTCGTAAAAGGTATAGGCCCCGGCCCGGAGCAGGATGCCGTTTCCGACCTCCAGATTGTTATGGCTGTCGTCTTTCTGCTGCTGTGATCCGACGATCAGGGCAACCCTGTCGTGACCGTCATCGGCACCGCTGGCATAAAGGTCTATTTCCGCGGATTCGATTCCTCCGGCCTTTGAGGACGGCAGTCCGGTCTGGTCGATCACGCCGGTATTGATGCCTGAAATCTGGCTTCGGGGACCATGAGTGTCCCGGATGGCGGGACGGATTGCAAAAAGGTTCGCATCCGTCTTGATCGCGCCGTTATAGGAGGCCGCAGTCAACTGGCTGCTGAGGCAATAGACCTGCCCCCTGTTTTCGATATTGGCTTCCTCGCAGTTTTCAGTGATGCCGAAATGGGCGTTGTAGACAGGATTTTCCGGTGTGTTCCAGTTTTTCGCAGGCGTGTTGATATTGTAGTCCACGCTGACCACCGCCCCATCCCCGGCATGATTGCCGTTCTTGGCAATGTTGAGGGTGCCGGCATAGTTGGAGATGACCGTATCGCCGGTAGGCGTGGGGAAAATGCGGAAACTGTTGCCGGAGGCTGCATCCCTTGCCCCGTCGGAAATCCAGATCTGTGTGCCCGGATAGCCCGAAACCGGCGGGGTCCGGTATGTAAAGGACCCTCTTGGCATCCGCAGCAGCGCCATGGAGGGAAAGCTTCCCCGATAGGCATCAAGGGAAAGGCTTTCGTCGCCCCCTTCGAACTTCCCCCCGAAATCCAGCGGGGACAGCGTATCGTTGAAATGCTGCGCCAGGGTACGTGATGTCGTGCCCTCCGCCGCCTGTGCGTGCGCCGGACTGATATCTCCGTCAAAACCTTCCGCAAGATCGGCCAAGTCGCGTGGATGATCGGTGGAGGCTGCCTGCGCAGTGCCCCTTGCGATGGCCAGGAACAGGAAAGCCGTCAGGATATGTTTCATGGGCATGACCGTCAGGCCTTCATGTATGGCGTGTATGTCGGAAGATCCGGTTCATGTTTCAGGAATATATTGTAAATCCATTAAAACATGCTGGATGGGGCATGAAGTTATCCGAGATGCACTTAATTGAAAATTAACGAAATAAAAATAACCATATATGGATTGATAACACTAATAAATTAAAAAGTAATGAACCAATTAATTACTAATTAATAGTTGACTAAAATACACATGTATTTTACATTATTCTGGATAGCCTATTTCAAAAGGTTGAGCCTGACATGATCCCGTATTCTGTTCTTTCACCGCTGGCTGAAGAAAGCGGTGCGCATGTAACCATATCCAAGACGTTGTTCCGGTTCCTGATATCGGAATACCTGAAATCCCTTCCGTTCGATGAAAAAGCCTATCTGGAGACAAATCCCGATGTCGATGCGGCGGTCCATCGGGGGGAATTGAAAAGTGGTGAGGAGCATTTCCTTTACACGGGCTTTTTCGAAGGCCGTGAGACCGGCAGCACTGAATTCGATGAAAAATGGTACCTGAAGAACAATCCCGATGTCGTGGCGTCCGTCCGGCGTGGTGACTGGACAACGGGCAAGGAACATTGGCTGGCCATGGGGCGTGCCGAACTGCGCGCACCCAGCAGGGCACTGGTGCCATTATATGATACGTGGCGGCAGTTCCTGCTGAACAACAAGTATAAATAAGAACAGAATACAGAAATTTGCAGCATGTGTTGCAGGGGCTTCGGGATATATGGGCGGTAATACAGACGATTTCATAGCGGATTCGGCCCATCGTTATATTGCGTCCCTTGCCTCCCGCTATGACGGACTTCCTGCGATACCGGAAGATCTGGCATCTGTGCTCGGGCGTCTGGAATATCTCCAGCGGGCACATCCCAGCGCACGTGACATCATGCTCGGGATCGGCCTGTGCCGTCTGGCGACGGGTGAGCCGCGGGCTTCGGAGCCTTTTGAATATCTTTCCGGGCATGCGCTTTCCCCCATCGCACGGTTTTTCCTGCTGCTGACACGGCTGAAATTCGGTGCGCATGACCGCACCTTTGCTGAACTGCGGGCTTTCCTTCGTGAAACGGCCATTGTTTTCGACGATGTCGCGTTCGAGGTTTTCAGTGCCCTGTCGGCCGCGCACCGTTGTGACGGATGGTGCGCCATGCGACCGGACGGGCGCATCGTCGTGGGGCTTGCGGATGGAAAGGATGGCGACGTCACATGGCATCATGACGATGTGGAACATCGGGCGGAACTGGCCTCTGTGGGGTCTTTCGCCGGGTTTGGTGTGTATGATGTCACCAATTTCGAACTGCCCGACAGCCTTCCCGTCATCCATGTGCGGCATGAAGGCCGTGACATGCTGGGCAGTGCGCTTGAACCACGCACCATCTGGCGTTGCGAAGGATTTGTCGAAGGGAGTGCCGAGGGCCTGACGGGGTGGTTCCGTTATCCCAACAACCTTGTGGCGGATGAACATGTGCGGGTCCGCGCGGTGGAGGATGACAGGACGCTGTTTGATGACGAGGTCGGGGACCGATGCTCCGACCTCCTTGTCGCGGAGAAAGCGCGCACGCCATTCCTGATCCCGTGGAGCGATCTGGACGGGGTGGAAACGCCCGCCGTCAGGGTCACGGACCGTTTCGCGCAGGAATTCTATGGTAGCCCGCTCGATCCCCTTGCGGGCGCGCGGTACGCCCGTGCACAGGCGCAATGGGTGGCGCGGACATTCCCCACCTCCTGTTCCCATGCCCCCCGGCCCAAGGCCAACCAGCCTTTCCCGGCATTATATTCCCCCCGGTTCAGGGAGGATGTGAACCCGGAGGCTGATGTGGACAGGATCGGGCGTCCTGTTGCCATCATCATCCCGGTTTACAAAGGGTATGAAGTGACCCGGGAATGTATCGAACTCGCCCTGCAATGGCGTGGGCCGGATGACCGCCTGGTTGTCATCAACGATTTCTCGCCTGATCCACGCATTGTCAGCTTCCTTGAAGATGTTGCGGACAGGGAGGGCATTACGGTCCTGCATAACGAACGCAATCGCGGCTTTACCTGTTCAGCCAATCGTGGATTGCGTGAAGTCAGGCAGGATGAAGATGCGGTGCTGCTCAACAGCGACACCATCCCGCCGCCGGGATGGATCACGAAGCTGCAGCAGGCCGTCTATCGCGCGCCGGATATCGGCACGGCGACGCCGCTTTCCAATGCAGCGACAATCTTCAGCTATCCCCGCAATGACGGGAACAATCCGATCCCTTCCTATGACGAGGTGATTGAACTTTCGTCCCTGCTGGCGGAAATTGACAGTGCGGAGATTGTCGAGGTTCCGACCGGGCACGGCTTTTGCATGTATATCCGTGCGGAATGCCTGCACCAGACGGGCGTGCTGCGTGAGGA
This sequence comes from Gluconacetobacter entanii, assembly GCF_013155425.1. Classification (NCBI taxonomy): domain Bacteria; kingdom Pseudomonadati; phylum Pseudomonadota; class Alphaproteobacteria; order Acetobacterales; family Acetobacteraceae; genus Gluconacetobacter; species Gluconacetobacter entanii. The sequence continues at coordinate 73,467 of NZ_JABJWD010000058.1, forward strand.
TGTCTTTGCCCAGGGCTATGGCGAGGAAAATGATTTCAGCCGACGTGCCGCGTCCCTGGGGTGGCGGCATGTCGTGTGCCTTGGCACCTATGTCGGCCATGCCGAAGGGCAGTCCTTCAGCGCGTTCAGGGGCGACCTGATCCGGCGCAACCTTGGTCTGCTGAACGGACTGCATCCCGGCTATGACCGCCTTGTCCATGAATGGCAGGAGCGCAATCCCCTGCAGCGGTTCCGTCGAGACCTCGATATCCGCCGCCTGTCGCAGGCCATCGGAAACCGCCAGGCCGTCGCCCTCATGACGCATGACCGTGAGGGAGGCGTGCATCGTTTTGTGCATGAACGCGCGCTGTCCATTTCGGAAGATGGATGTGTCCCGCTGATTATTTCCCCATGCGCGGCAGAGGCGAAAGATGACTATCCCCGGTGGGAAGTCGTACCCTATCTGGCGGATGAGTATCCCAATATCATCCTGTCGCGCCGTGGGCCGGACCTGCGTGAACTCCTGCTGTCCCTCAACTGCGCGCGGATGGAAATCCACAGCTATATTGGCGCAGGGATCAAGGACATTCACTGGGTTTCGCTCTTCGGGTTCGACTATGATGTCTATCTCCATGATTATTCATGGTTCTGCCCGCAGATTACGCTGGTCTCCCACAACAGCCTCTATTGCGGGGAGCCGGAATCTCCGGTCTGCGAGACCTGCATCATGGATCGCGGCCATGCGACAGGGGATGACACGGCGCTGCCCCTGCTGCGGGAACTGGGGACGGATATCTTCCGGTGCGCCCGGGCGGTGATTGCGTCCTGCCACGACGTGGCCACACGGTATCGCCGGCATATCGACGTGCCTGTCGTCCTGGCGCAGTGGGAGGCCCCGGTCCCGACACAGGACATCGTCTTTACGCCCAGGAACCCCACGGATGTCAGGCGTATCCTGCTGATCGGGGCGATCGGCCTTGAAAAAGGGTATGACCTGCTGCTCAGGCTTGCGCGCCATGTGGCGGCGACCGGGCTGCCGCTGCGGTTTTCCATCGTGGGGTTCACATGTGATGATTCACGCCTGCTGGAAACAGGGGTTGTTGAAATCACCGGACGTTATGCCGAAAACGAACTGACATCGCTGATTCGGATGCAGAAATGTGACTGGGGCTTCCTGCCTGCGGTATGGCCGGAAACATGGTCCTATGTGCTGACGGAATTCTGGCGTCATGATTTTCCCGTCGTGACATTCGACATCGGTGCGCCCGCCGAACGCATCAGGACCGCAGGCGGGGGGCTTGTCATTCCGCTGCACCTTCCCGTGGCCTCCGTGGCCAGTGTCCTGCTGAACCCCGCAAAGTTCATGTCACGGTGATGCGTATCAATCAGGACAGGGAATATCGTGATGTCGCCTGAAGGTCTGGACATGAAACCTGACTGGTCCTGTTTCGATGCGTCATGGTACAAAAGCCATTACCATGTCATCCTCGATGCGTTCGGCCTGCATGATGATGAAAGCATCACGCGGTTTTATGAGGAGTTCGGGAAAAACCTGGCCCATTCCCCGAACATGTTTTTTGATGAGGAATGGTACAGGGCGGCCTACCCCGATATCCTGCCGCTGATCGAGGCCGGGGAGATCGCGTCCGGGTTCGCGCATTATTGTGCGTCCGGCTTTGCGCAGCGTAATCCCAACTGCTTCTTTGACGAAGAATTCTATTGCCGGACGCAGGTCTGCATGTCCACCCAGCAGCTTGAGGCCCATGGGTTGCGTAATGGGTATGACCACTACCTGATCTATGGCGCGCGGGAAGGGCGTGATGCGTCGCTGTTCTTTTCCACGAAACTGTTCCTGCGGGAAAATCCGGATTTCCTTTATGACAGGCGCAGGGGCGCATTTGTGTCTTTCCTTGGAAATTTCAGGGATCCTGCGATTGCCTTGTGTCGCACGTCCGCCTGTTTCGATCCTGAATGGTATATGCGGGCCTATCCTGACGTTGCTGAACATATAAGCGAATGGCAGCATCCGTTACGGCATTATCTGGGCAATCCGGCCCCCGGTGCGTTTGATCCCAATCCGTTCTTTAGCGAGCGGTTCTATGCGCAGACGAACCCTGATGTCGCAACGGTGGTGGCCGGGGGGGATTTTCGCAATGCCTATGAGCATTTCCTGCGTTATGGACAATATGAATACCGACGTCCATGCGCGAACGTGAACCTTGCGGAGTATGCACGCGACCCCAGTGTCTCCGACGCCGTGGAAAGGGGGGAATACCCGACGCCGTTCGGGGCCTATGCCGTGCTGTATGGGAAAACCCCCGATGCGGATGGCGGGCGGCAGGTGCCTGAAATCCTCTGCAAACGCGCCTATCGCCGGATGGCGGAGGTCCGGGCCGCGACGGTTCTGCAGCAGGGACTGGATTTTTCCTGTGACCTGCCGGAACTGAGCGTCGTGATGGTGGTCCATGACCAGTTCGCCTTTACCATGACGGCGCTGTCCTCGCTGCGTGCGACCTGTCGCAGGGCGATTCAGGTGATCCTTGTCGATGGGGCCTCGACAGACGAAACATCCATGATCGAACGTCATGTCGCGGGGATCGAGGTCATCCGGTTGGCGGAAAATGTCGGCTTCCTTGCAGGGTCGAACCTTGGCCTGGCCAGGGCGGTGGCGCCCTATGTGCTGTTCCTCAATAACGATGTGGAACTCATGCCCGGCGCCGTCGATGCTGCACTGGAGCGACTGCGCCGGGAGGAAGGCGTGGGGGCGGTGGGCGCGAAACTTGTCCGCACGAACGGGGAATTGCAGGAAGCGGGGAGCATTGTCTGGAACGACGGCACGACATCCGGTTACCTGCGGGATGCCTCCCCATTGCTGCCGGAGGCGAATTTCGTGCGTTCGGTTGATTTCTGCTCCGGCGCGTTCCTCATGGCGCGGACGGAAATCGTCAAGGCGCTTGATGGTTTCGATCCCCTGTTCGCACCGGCCTATTATGAAGAAACCGACCTGTGCGTGCAGATCCGCCAGCGTGGTTTTGACATCGTGTATGATCCTGACGTGGTCGTCCTGCATTACGAATTCGGCAGCGGAAAGTCCGGCGAGATCGCAACATGCCTGGGACGGAACATCGGAAAGTTCTTTCACAAGAACCGCGCATATGTGGAAGGAAAATGCCAGCGGGATGAAGCCAATGTGCTGAAGGCACGCTCTGCCGGTGCGGACAACGGGCGCGTCCTGTTCATCGAGGACTACCTGCCGCAGCCTGAAATCGGCGCAGGCTTCCCCCGTTCCAATGACATCGTGCGTACGATGGTGGAGGCACTGGGGCTGCATGTCACGGTCTATCCCATCTTCCCGCCACGCCGTGCGCCCGTGGCACGATACCGGAACTTCCCTGACAGGGCCGAGGTCATGTGGGATCGGGGCCTTGGTGATCTTGGGACATTCCTGCATGCTCGTGCCGGGTATTACGACGTCATATGGATCGGCAGGACCCATAACGCGGATCGCCTGAAGCCTGTCCTTGCGGCATGTGAGGGGGCGCTGGCGGGATGCCGGGTCGTGCTGGATACGGAGGCCGTCGCCACATTGCGCCAGCATGGCAGGATGCGGATCATGGGCCAGACGGACCTGCCCGACCTGAATGGCATGCTGCGTTACGAATTGCGGAATACGGATTTCATCGACCGGTTCGTGACAGTCAGTACTGAAGAAGCGACCCTTATCAGGGGGATCGTGAAACAGGATGTGCATGTTCTGGGTCATATGAAAACGCCAGTCCCCCGCAACCGCCCGTTCAGTGAGCGCAGGCATTTCCTGTTTGTCGGGGCGATCCAGAACCTGGAGTCCCCCAACTGGGACGCGCTTTCATGGCTTAACGACCATGTCGTGCCGTATCTCGACAGTTTCCTGCCCGAGGATGTCCGTATCCGGGTGGCCGGGTATGTCGGCGGGGATATCGACCTGTCCACGATACTGACGCATCCCCGGTTCGAACTGCTGGGGCCTGTCGAGGACCTTGCCCCCCTGTATGAGGCGCATCGCGTTTTCATTGCCCCCACACGCTTTGCAGCGGGCATTCCGTACAAGATCCATGAAGCCGCAGCCCATGGCCTGCCCATTGTTGCGACCGACCTTCTTGTCAGGCAGGTCGGGTGGGAGGCAGGGGCGGATATTGCCTGCGCGCCGGAGACGCAGCCACTGGCGTTCGCGGGGCAGATGCAGCAGGTCTATACGGATGAAAATCTGTGGGCGCGGATCCGCCGTAATGCCCTGCATCGTATCTTCCTTGAAAATCGCCCTGATGATTACAGCAGGCGATTGAAGGACATCCTGAATTTCAACGACTGAAAACAGGCCGCCCATAAAACGCAGGCCAAATTACAAAGAAGTTTTTGGTGAAGCTTTTTTCCAAAAAGCTTCAGGGAACGACACATTTTTGAAAAAGTCAGCATCCGAGAACTTTTATCAATCCCATGAAGGACCGTCTTCATGCCGGATGGAACAGCACACGCTCCCAAACTGTGGGGCACCGTGAAGCATATATTAACAGAAACCTTATAACATAAGGGGCCAATATGCTGATAAATAAAATTTAAGAGGAAAATATAATGGAACCTGTCCGGCTGGTCATCTGGGATCTTGATGAAACATTCTGGAGCGGGACCCTGAGCGAAGGTGGCATTCAGCCTATTGAACGAAACATGGCCCTGCTCAAGACCCTGTCGGAAAGGGGAATCGTCAATTCCATATGTTCCAAAAACAATTTCGCGGATGCTGAACGCGAACTGAAAAAAATGGGGGTGTGGGACTACTTCATTTTCCCACAGATCGCATTTGCCCCCAAGGGTCCCATGATCAGGGAAATCGTCGAAGCGACAAACCTGCGCCCGGAGACGATGATGTTCATTGATGATAACCCGATGAACCTCAATGAAGCTCTGTTCTTTTACCCGGGGATGCAGGTTGCCGATCCGTCAATTGTTGCGACTCTCCTTGAAGATGACAGGTTCCGGGGAAAACCTGATACAGGGATGGAGCGCCTTGGACGCTATAAGGTGCTTGAGGAAAAGCATAGGGATAAAAAGGAGATACAGGGAGATAACATAAACTTCCTGAAGCAGAGCAATATCAGGGTCAGTTTCCATTATGACATCGAAAAGGAATTTGACCGCATACACGAACTGGTCAACAGAACGAACCAGTTGAACTTTACCAAGAATCGCTGGCCGGAGAACCGGGAGGCAGCATGGGACGTGTTCCAGAAAGAGTTTTCGGAAAGGTTCCCGGCGATTTCCGGATATATAAAAGTCTCTGACAAATATGGGAATTATGGAATCTGCGGATTTTTCATGATCGGGGAGCGCAGGGCGACACATTTTCTGTTTTCATGCCGTATCATGAGCATGGGGGTGGAGCAGTTCTGCTGGAACCATCTGATGCGCCCGCATGTCCATGTTGTCGGTGATGTCATCTCGTCACTGGATGGCGACGTCAACTGGATTACGATTGTTGATGATGTCGATGATGATTCAAACAACTTCATTCATGATTACGCAAAAAACCTCAAGGTCTGCCTGAGGGGAGCCTGCGATTTCACGTCAATGGAACATTATTTCCGTGCCCGATACAATGTTCTAGGTGAATTCCCGCTGGCCTATAAATCATGGGCGTTCAGCCCGTGGGTAAGGACGATTGCCGCCACCGATGCCCTGCAGACACCAAAGGGACGTGAACTTCTTGCCCGGACAAGCATTTTTCCGGAAAACTATCTGGAATCTGCGGTCATCAGCGGGGATGCCGATATCTATGTCCTTTCGTTTTCCGTTGAATATGCCGCGCATTTATACAGGTCCCGTTCCACAGGGGTCACGGTTTCGCTGTGTAACGATTTCCTGGCAGGACGGGATTTCAGTGAAACGTCCTATGAAACACTGGTCAGGAATTTCGGTCGTGATCCCGGTTTTTCCGAAAGCGAATGGGAATTCATGCAGCAGGAATTCGAATTCTTCGCACATCATGACATCGGGATGTTCATGGCGGATGTCTGCAAACTGTTCGAGAAACTGAAAGGCAAAAAGGTCATCGTTCTTGTCCTGAATGAACGGGTGGGATCGGATGACTGGATCAAATCCGTTTATGGCAACATCAACAGGATCGTTGTTCCCCTGTCGAAGATATATGGGTTTGATCTGGTGGATTATGGAAAATATGTCCAATCCCCCGAAGATCTTGCATCACCAGATGATCACGGGGTTCATTTCTCCCGTGAAGTATATTTGAAAATGGCGACAGAGATCATGAATATCTGCGACAGATATGCAATCGAAAACGAAAAAGCCGATTGAGCGCAAGCATCTATGATTTTGAACCTGACGCCAGTTCGCCTGATCCGCAGGACACGTCATATCGCCCGGTCTGACAGGAACATGACCGGGGATATGGTACGTTTTTCAGACCGGCCCGGCATATGATTTATTTTCTGTTTATGAAGCGTATATAAAATCATGCAATCAGGGAAAGGAACATAAAATGAACGTGGTTGCAGTGATGAGGCTTCTTAACGAAGATGATGTTATAGAAGCAAATATAAGGCATCATCTGGCGCATTTTAACCGCATCATTATTCTGGATGATGGCAGCGCGGACAGGACATTGGACATCATTGAGAAGATGATTGACGAAGGCCTGGCAATCACTCTCATAAAAAAACCATGCATCGTGTCCAGTGAACGCGAAAGGAATACGTTTCTATACAATATTGCCTGCACGGATTTCGACGCGGACTGGGTTTTTTTTATAGATGCGGATGAATTCATCGACATGCGTGGCAGGGTCGAAGGTTTTCTGAATTTTATAAAAACGGTTCCCCCTGAATTTGAATCCATCCTGCTTCCTATCAGGAACTATATGGATACAGTATTTGACAGCAAAGAAGAACTGGTTGTCCCCCACAGGATGATATGGCGCACGATCGAGAATATCGGCGTCCTGAAGGTTGCGGTCCGGGGCAGGATTCCCGGTCATATCCAGATCAGTGAAGGCAACCATACCGCCTATCGTGACGGTGTTGAATTGCGGGCCTTTGGTGGCAGCAACCTGTGCATCGCGCATTACCCCAGAAGGTCTGGCTGGCAGGATATCTACAAGTGGATCATCATGCGGTTGAAGATCACGGCGGCAGGCAGGCGGGAGGTCGAAAAGGGCACCGGGTCGCATTATGTCGAACCCCTGCGGATACTGATGAATGACCCCAACAGGATCCTGAATGACAAAGGGTTTTTCGAAAGGACCCCCAACAGTCATTATACCATGGACATGATGAAGTATGACGGCGGAGACCTCAGATATACCGAGGAAACGGACTACAAGGCCAAATGCATCAAACTGGTGCTGGACTGCTCGTTTTCCATTGCGCGGGCATTTGGACAGGAAATGGATGAAAACCCACAGTTGCGGGACCGGATCCTTGCCTGATGGCGATGTAGGTAAAGAATAAAAGTTTTTGGGTGCTGCCTTTTTTTAAAAAGGCGGCGTCTTTTTGAAGCTTTTTGAAAAAAGCTTCACCAAAAACTTCTTTCTGTTTTTCTGCCGTAGTACGACAAAAGAAAACCCCTCCTGAAACATACAGGAGGGGTCATCGGTCACTGGCCAAATGGCACGGAACCTTACGTATTCATCGCGTCGAAGAAATCCTTGTTCGTCTTGCTGTATTTCAGCTTGTCGAGCAGGAAGTCCATCGCATCCATTGTGCCCATCGGCGCCAGGATACGGCGCAGGACCCACATCTTCGACAGGTCGGCACGATCCACCAGCAGTTCTTCCTTGCGGGTGCCGCTCTTGGTGATGTCGATGGCGGGGAACGTGCGCTTGTCCGCCAGCTTGCGGTCAAGGATCAGTTCGGAGTTGCCGGTGCCCTTGAACTCTTCAAAGATCACTTCGTCCATGCGGCTGCCGGTATCGATCAGGGCGGTGGCAATGATCGTCAGCGACCCGCCTTCCTCGATATTGCGCGCGGCGCCAAAGAAACGCTTGGGCCGCTGCAGCGCATTGGCGTCCACACCACCGGTCAGCACCTTGCCCGATGACGGCACGACCGTGTTGTAGGCGCGCGCCAGGCGGGTGATCGAATCCAGCAGGATGACCACATCGCGCTTGTGCTCGACCAGGCGCTTGGCCTTTTCCAGCACCATTTCGGTCACCTGCACATGGCGCGTTGCCGGTTCGTCGAAGGTGGAGGACACGACCTCCCCCCGAACGGAGCGGGCCATGTCGGTCACTTCCTCGGGGCGTTCGTCGATCAGCAGTACGATCAGGAACACTTCGGGATGGTTTGCGGAAATGGAGGACGCGATGCTCTGCAGCATCACCGTCTTGCCGGTGCGCGGGGGGGCGACGATCAGCGCGCGCTGCCCCATCCCGATGGGGGAGACAAGGTCGATCACACGCGGGGTAAAGTCGCGGGTCTGGCCCTTGCCCTTCCCCTTGGCGGTGCTTTCGGCCGGCCCCACGGCGGTGTTCTCGACTTCCATCTGCAGGCGGCGTTCGGGATACAGCGGCGTCAGGTTGTCGAAATTGATCCGCTGGCGCACCGCCTCGGGCGGTTCGAAATTGATCGTATCGACCTTGAGCAGCGCGAAATAACGCTCCCCATCGCGCGGGGCGCGGATCTGACCCTCCACCGTGTCGCCGGTGCGCAGGCCGAAGCGCCGCACCTGGCTGGGGGAGATGTAGATGTCGTCGGGGCCGGGCAGGTAGTTCGCCTCTGGCGAGCGGAGGAAGCCGAAGCCGTCCGACAGGATTTCAAGTGTCCCATCCCCGTAGATCGCCTGGTCATTCTCCGCCAGCGTCTTGAGGATGGTGAACATCAGTTCCTGCTTGCGCAGGGAAGATGCGTTTTCAATATTCAGACTTTCGGCATAAGCCAGAAGGTCTGCTGGTGTTTTGGCCTTGAGTTCGGCGAGATGCATGCAAGCGTTGCCTTGGACTGGCAGTTCAGGGGGAGGGAATGGATAATATCCGGTGTGACAGGAACAGGCGTGTTGTCACATCCCAGCATCTGCAGACGAAGTCAGAAATGCGACGTGGATATTACATTCATACAGAGGATAAGGCGCGATGATCGGACGACCACCCAGCACATAGGGTGTCGGATATCCCAAAGCGAAGCAAAAGTCAACACGGATTCGTGGCTACTTTCCCAGCCATCCCTTGCGCCAGAACCACAGCAACGGCAGCACCACGGTCGCGGCCATCAGCGCCAGCGAGTACCAGTATCCATATTTCCAGTTCAGTTCAGGGATATCATGGAAATTCATCCCATATATCCCGGCAACCAGAGTGGGTGCGACACCGATGAAGCTGACCACCGTCAGGATCTTCATCCCGTTATTCTGCTCGATACTGATGAAGCCCAGCGTGGCGTCGAGCAGGAACTGAACCTTGTTCGATGTCTGCGAGACGAAGTCATTGAGCGACTTGATGTCGCGCTCCACCGTCGCCAGCCGCCCCTGCAGCTTGTCTGACAGGTCGCGCTTCTTGTTCTCGGTCACGAAGATGGTGATGCGTTCCAGCCCCAGCAGGCTGTCGCGCACCGATGACGTCAGGTCGCCCGAGCGCCCCACGCGGCTGAGCATGCTGCGCAGCAGCCCGTCCATGCGCCGCATCCCGCCATGTTCGGACTGGAACACATCCTTCGACATGCCATCGAGCGACTGCCCCAGATGTTCAAGGATATCGGCCAGCCGGTCCACGACCGCTTCGAGCAGCAGGGTCACGCACTCATCGCCAGACAGGCGCGTGGACTGCCCCGCCACCTGCCGTGCCACCACGTCGAATGCGGTAAAGCCGGTAAAGCGGATCGTCAGCAGCCGGTCGCGCATCAGGATGAAGCCCACGGGGGAGACGAAAAAGTCATCCCCGATCTGGCGCACCAGCGGCGTGGACAGGTACACCGCATCATCTTCCATGAACAGGCGCGACGAACTCTCGATCTCGTCCAGGTCGGCACGGGTGGGAATGCGCTGCCCCGTGATGTGGGCGGCCAGTACCTGCTCGTCATCGGTCGGATCCAGCAGGTCCAGCCAGGGAACATCCTTGACCTCTTGTGCATCGGCCTCGCTCGTGATCGTCCGGGCGGGCGAGCCGGGCCTGTGCGCAAGAAACATTGAGAGATCCTCTTTTCCTATCCTGTCGCGGCCTATCATCGGGACAACCGGCTTTATGTCAAATCGTGACAGTCGGGTCGGGCGACCGGGGGGTGGTGTTTTTGCGCCATCGGGTCCAGAACGCCGTAGGCGTATCATCGCGCGGGCGCGTGCGATATACCATCATCGACACCCGCATGAATTTTATTCCCTGTGGAGAGCAAAGTTGAGCGCAGCACAATCCCCGGCCCCGCCGCCCCGCGCGAACAGCCTGCGTAACGGCCCGGACGAACATGGGCGGTTCGGTATCTTTGGCGGCCGCTTTGTTGCCGAAACCCTGATGCCGCTGGTCCTCGAACTGACCGAAGCCTACAGGGAAGCGAAGGCGGACCCCGAATTCCATCGTGAACTGGACTATTACCTCAAGGATTATGTCGGCCGCCCCAGCCCGCTGTGGTTCGCCCGTCGTCTGACGGAGGAACTGGGCGGCGCGCGCGTCTACATGAAGCGCGAGGAACTCAACCACACAGGCTCGCACAAGCTGAACAACGTGATGGGGCAGATCCTGCTTGCCCGCCGCATGGGCCGCACGCGCATCGTCGCCGAAACCGGCGCGGGGCAGCATGGCGTTGCGACCGCCACGGTCTGCGCCCTGTTCGGCATGAAATGCTGCATTTACATGGGCGCGACCGATGTGGAGCGGCAGAAGCCCAACGTGTTCCGCATGCGCCTGCTGGGGGCGGAGGTCATTCCCGTCACCGCCGGGGCCGGCACGCTGAAGGACGCGATGAACGAGGCGATGCGCGACTGGGTCACCAATGTGCGCGACACCTACTTCCTTGTCGGCACGGTGGCGGGCCCGCATCCCTATCCGGAGATGGTGCGCGATTTCCAGTCGATCATCGGCGTGGAGACGAAGCAGCAGATCCTCGCGGCCGAAGGTCGCCTGCCCGACGCCATTGTCGCGGCCATCGGCGGCGGATCGAACGCGATGGGGATCTTCCACCCGTTCCTTGATGACCCGTCCGTGCGCCTGATCGGTGTGGAAGCCGCCGGGCGCGGCCTCGACAGCGGGGAGACCGCAGCCTCCATCGAACGCGGACGCCCCGGCGTGCTGCATGGCAACCGTACCTACCTGTTGCAGGATGCCGACGGGCAGATCGCGGAGGCGCATTCCATCAGCGCGGGCCTTGATTACCCCGGCATCGGGCCGGAACATTCATGGCTGCATGATATCGGCCGTGCCGAATATGTTGGCGCCACCGATGACGAGGCTCTGGCCGCGTTCCAGCTCAGCACCCGGACGGAGGGGATCATCCCCGCGCTGGAATGTGCCCACGCGCTGGCCTATGTCGCGAAGCTGGCGCCCACCATGTCGCCGGATCAGATCATCGTACTGAACGTATCGGGCCGGGGGGACAAGGACATCTTCACCGTCGCCGCGCATCTGGGAGTGTCGTTGTGAGCCGTATTGCCAGCCGATTCGCCGCCCTGAAGCAGCAGGGACGCGGCGCCCTGATCCCGTATGTGGAGGCGTGTGATCCGGATTACGAAACCTCGCTCGCGCTGCTCCGGGGGATGCCGGGGGCGGGTGCCGACCTGATCGAGGTCGGCATGCCCTTCAGCGACCCCAGCGCCGATGGGCCGACCATCCAGAAGGCGGCGCTGCGCGGCCTGCGCGGCGGGGCCAGCATGAAGCGCGTGCTGGAGATGATTACGGCGTTCCGTCGTGACGATAACGAGACGCCGATCATCCTGATGGGCTACGTCAACCCGATCGAGGCGTATGGACATGACCGCTTCTGCGCCGATGCCGCGCGCGCGGGCGTGGACGGACTGATCATCGTCGATGTCCCGCCGGAGGAAGGCGACCTGCTGCGCGCGCCTGCTGCGGCGAACGGTCTGGATATCATCCGCCTTGTCGCGCCGACCACGCCGGATGCGCGCCTGCCCATCGTGCTCGATGGGGCGTCGGGCTTCCTGTATTATGTCAGCATCACCGGGGTGACGGGCACCCGCACCGCCAGCACCGATGAACTGTCGGTGGCCATCCCGCGCCTGCGGGCTGCCACCGACCTGCCGATCGCCATCGGCTTTGGCATCCGCACGCCCGCACAGGCCGCCAACGCGGTGCGCGCCGCCGATGCCGCCGTCGTGGCCTCGGCGCTGCTCAACACGCTGGAGGGGACGCTGGATGCGGATGGTCATGCCACGGCCACGACCGTCAGCAGCGTGCTGGCGCAACTGCGCGAACTGGCCGATGCGGTCCGCGCGGCCCGGAAATAAACGTGAATCTGGCATCACACGCGATCTGCCTGTATGGAGCAGGCGGATAGATGTACGTCAGGGAGAGTTAACATGAGCTGGCTGACCGAATATGTCCGGCCCAAGATCCGTGGCCTGCTCAAGCGGGAAGTGCCGGACAATCTTTGGACCAACTGCGAGTCCTGTGAGCAGATGATTCTGGTCAAGGACCTGCGGCGGGCGATGAATGTCTGTCCGCATTGCGGCCACCACATGCGTGCCACGGTGCAGCAGCGGCTGGAATGGACGTTCGACAAGGGGGAGTTCACCCGCATCGAACTGCCCAAGGCCCCGGTCGATCCCCTGTCGTTCCGTGACCGCAAGCGTTACACCGACCGCCTGAAGGACGAGCGCGCGAAGTCCCAGCTTGAGGAATCGATGGCCGTCGCGCATGGCCGCATCGGTGGGCATGACGCGGTCGTCGCCGTCATGGCGTTCGAGTTCATTGCCGGCACGATGGGCGCGGCACTGGGCGAGGCCTTCCTGGCCGCCGCGCGCCTTGCGATCCTGCAGCAGGCCCCGCTGATCGTCTTTACCGCATCCGGCGGTGCGCGCATGCAGGAGGGGATGCTCAGCCTGATGCAGATGCCGCGCACGACCATCGCGGTGGAAATGCTGCGCGAGGCGAAGCTGCCTTACATCGTGGTCATGACCAACCCGACGACGGGCGGGGTTTCGGCCTCGTTTGCGATGCTGGGCGATATCCAGATCGCGGAACCGAACGCCCTGATCGGTTTCGCCGGACAGCGCGTGATCGAGGACACCGTGCGCGAAAAGCTGCCCGAAGGGTTCCAGCGCGCGGAATACCTGCTCGACCACGGCATGCTCGACATGGTGGTTGCGCGCCCGGAACTGCCGGCCATCCTTGGCACTTTGATCGGGCAACTCAACCATGCCCACATCACGCCCCCTGCGGCGTAACCTGTACGGTCCATCATGAACGCATCGCCTACGTCCGGTCTGGGTCCTGAATTCGCCGGGCGTACCGGCGCGATCCTCGAACGGCTGAATCAGCTTTATCCGGCCCTGATCGACCTGTCGCTGGGGCGTCTGGAACATCTGCTGGCGCGCCTGGGCCATCCCGAACGCCACCTGCCGCCGGTGATCCATGTGGCGGGCACCAATGGCAAGGGCAGCACCTGCGCCCTGATCCGCGCCATTGCGGAGGCGGCGGGATGGCGCGTCCATGTCATGACGTCGCCGCATCTGGTGCATGTGACCGAACGCTTCCGCATCGCGGGGAAGATCGTCACCGAATCCGAACTGGCCGAAGTGCTGGAGGAGGTCGAGCGTGCCAATGATGGCGCGCCGATCACCGTGTTCGAGGTGCTGACCGCCGCAGGCTTCGTGCTGGGCGCGCGCCATCCCGCCGAACTGATGATCGTCGAGGTCGGACTGGGCGGGCGTTACGACGCGACCAACGTGCTGGCGCGGCCCGCGGCGTGTGCGATTGCCTCCATCTCGATGGATCATGAGGCGTTCCTTGGCGATACGCTGGAAAAGATCGCACTGGAAAAGGCGGGTATCATCAAGGATTTCGTGCCGGTTGCCACGGGCCGTCACCCGACGGACGTGATGGGCGTGATCGCCCGCGTGGCGGCGGAACATGACGCGCCTTTGTGGCGGCGGGGCCATGAATGGTCCATCACCCCGTCACCCGATGGCACGCGTCTGATCTATCGCGACGGAGAAGGGATGCTGGAACTGCCGCATCCCGGCCTGCCCGGTCCGCATCAGGTGGATAATGCGGGACTTGCGGTTGCCACCCTGCGGGCAAGCGGCCTGTCGCTGCCTGCGCAGGCGTGGGCGGGGCTTGCGGATGCACACTGGCCCGCGCGGCTGCAACAGTTGCATGGTGCGCTGGCGCATCTCCTGCCTGACGGGTGGGACCTGTGGCTGGACGGTGGACATAATCCCGGCGCGGGTGAGGCGCTGGCGCGTGTGATGCAGGAATGGTCGGACCGCCCCGTGCACCTGATTGTCGGCATGAAGCAGACCAAGGATGCGTCCGGCTTCCTCGCGCCCCTGCTGCCCCATGCCGCGAGCGTGCAGGCCGTGGCGGAACCGGAGCAGCACCTTGCCCTGCCGGTGGCCGATATCATTGCGGCAGGACAGGGACGTGTGACCGCAGGCCCGACCATCAAACAGGCGCTGGAACACCTGTCCCGCGACATGCCGGCACAGCCCCCCGCACGGGTGGTGATCTGCGGCAGCCTGTATCTGGCCGGGGTGGCGTTGCAGCAGGATGGCTGGGTCGCGACCTGATCTGTTTAAAAAGTAGTGGTTTCCAAAGGTCCGCGACCTTTGGTGGGGGTTCGGGGGCAAAGCCCCTGAGACCTGCTTGCCCCATGTAATGCCGTTGTGTGCGCGGAATATCCGGGCGCTGCCCGGACCCGGCAGGGAGCGTGCTCCCTGCGCCCTGATCTGTTTAAAAGTAGTGGTTTCCAAAGGTCCGCGACCTTTGGTGGGGGTTCGGGGGCAAAGCCCCTGAGACCTGCTTGCCCCATGTAATGCCGTCGTATGCGCGGAACATCCGGGCGCTGCCCGGACCCGGCAGGGAGCGTGCTCCCTGCACCCTGATCTGTTTAAAAAATAGTGGTTTCCAAAGGTCCGTGACCTTTGGCGGGTCAAGGGCAGAGCCCTTGTTACGGCAGCAGGATCGTACTTCCCGTGGTCTTGCGTGATTCCAGTGCGACATGCGCCTGTGCCGCGTCCTTCAGGGCGAAGCTCTGTCCGATGCGCGGCGTAATCACGCCCTTTTCCACCAGCCGGAACAGTTCCGCAGCCCCTGCCACCAGTTCATCGCGCTTTGCGATATAGGTGCCCAGTGACGGGCGTGTCAGGTACAGGCTGCCATGGCTGGCCAGCGTGCCGACCGCGACCCCTGTTACCGCGCCTGACGCATTGCCATAGCTGACCATCAGTCCGCGCGGTGCGAGGCAGTTCAGGCTGTCCTCGAACGTGGCACGACCGATGCTGTCATAGACGACGGGCACCATCGCGCCATCGGTCAGGGCACGGACCCGTGCGGGGATATCGTGCGTGCCGACCAGCACGTCGGCCGCCCCGTTGGCACGCGCCAGTTCGGCCTTTTCCTCGGTCGAGACGACGCCGATGACACGCGCGCCCAGATGCCGCGCCCACTGACACATCAGCAGTCCGACCCCGCCCGCCGCGGCATAGACGAGGATGTTCTCCCCCCTGCGCACGTCATGCACCTGCCGCAGCAGCATATGCACCGACAGACCACGCAGCATGATGCCTGCCGCCGTCTCGAACGGGATTTCGGCGGGCAGCGCCACCACCCGGTCCGCCGCGATGACACGGTACTGCGCATACCCGCCGAGCATGATGGGATAGGCCACGCGTGCCCCCACCGCGAGGTCATGGACACCGGGACCGACCGCCTCGACGATGCCCGCGCCCTCCATGCCCGGTGTCGCGGGCAGGGAGGGGAATTTGTACAGGCCGCTGCGGTAATAGGTGTCGATGAAATTGACGCCCATCGCTGCCTGCCGGATCAGGATCTCGCCTTCGCCCGGGGTGGGAATGGGCATGTCTTCGGCGCGCAGGACGTCGGGGCCACCATATTCATGGATGCGGATGACTGTGTTCATGGCAGGGGTTCCTTGGGATGAGGGGCGTTGGGGGTCAATCCATGTCGGGCGTGCCGGTTTCCATCTCACGCAGGAAGGCGCGGTCCATCGCCCCGTTATCGCCGGGGTAGGTGTCCGCGTCGTACTCCGCGCATCCGTCCATATCCACCCGGTGGCAGGGGATCAGGATGGGAATCGGGTTTTCACTGCATGCAGCCACCACGTCCGCCACGTCCACGCCGGCCTGCCGTGCGACCTCGGCGCAGGGCATGGTCTGTCCCATCGGGATGGTGCGGATGAATGTCCATGCCGCAAGCTGCTGCGGTGTGCCATAAAGGGCCAGCGGCAGGGTGCAGGGTGTGGTGTCACCGTCGAAATAGGAATCGAGCCAGTTGCACGCGCGGCGCAGCAGGGGCGTTTCCTCCTGGTCGCGGCCCCAGCCCCAGTCGAGCGCCACGATCGTGTCGTCCTCGGCCGAGACGGTCAGCGGGCCGGTGGGGGAATGCAGGGAAAGTTGTGGCATGTGTCACCTTGATCACGACAGGGACGTGGACGATAACCCGTTCCCGTCACAGAGGAAATGGGAACGACCCGAATGACAGCGGCAACCGAGGTTCCAGCAGGGCGGCACGGCGACGGTGCGGCCCCCGTCATCTTCGCCCTTGCCACCGGCGCGGGGCGCGCCGCCATTGCCGTCATGCGCATCAGTGGCGCGGGGAGTGACGCGATCCTGCGCAGCCTGTGCGGTGGCCTGCCCGAACCGCGCCGCGCGTCGCTGCGCGGGATCTGGCGGCGCGATGCGGATGGGGGGCAGGGCGTGCTGCTCGACCGGGCCGTCGTGCTGTGGTTTCCCGGACCCAACAGCTACACTGGCGAGGACAGCGCGGAACTGCACCTGCATGCCGGGCCTGCGGTGATTGCCGGCATGGCCGATGCGCTGGTGGCGCTGGGCGCGCGCCCGGCCGAACCGGGGGAGTTCACGCGACGCGCCTTCGCCAGCGGACGGCTTGACCTTGTGCAGGCGGAGGGTATCGCCGACCTGATCGATGCGGAGACCGAGGCCCAGCGGCGGCAGGCGCTGGCACAGGCCGATGGCGCACAAAGCCGTCTGTATGAGGACTGGGCCGCGCGCCTGCGCACCGCGCTTGCGCATCAGGAGGCGCTGATCGACTTCCCTGACGAGGACCTGCCGCCGGAGGTGGAGGACGAACTGCTCGGCACGATTGCGGGCCTGCGTGATGAAATGCAGGCCTATCTTGACGATGGCAGCCAGGGCGAGCGCCTGCGCCGGGGACTGGTTTTTGCGATTGTCGGCGAACCCAACGTGGGAAAGTCGAGTCTGCTGAATGCACTGGCGCAGCGTGACGCCGCCATCGTGTCGTCGCGCGCCGGGACCACGCGCGACGCGATCGAGGTGCGGGTCGTGCTGGGCGATGCGCCGGTGACACTGGTGGATACGGCGGGCCTGCGTGAAACCGAGGACGAGATCGAGGCCGAAGGCGTGCGGCGGGCATTGTTTCACGTGAAACAGGCCGATTGCGTGATACATGTGTTTTCAGGTGCGGCGGTACCGGATAAGGTCGGCCCCGACAGCATCATGGTCTGCAACAAGATTGACGAAGTCGCCGCCCCGCCGGGCATCACGGGTATCAGCGTGCGCAGCGGGGAGGGGATGGAAACCCTGCGTGACGTGCTGGCGCAGCGGGCCCGGGACCTGACGCAGGGACGTGCGGCCGCCCCCCTGACACGCGCGCGTCATCGCGCCGCGATCGAGGAGACGGCCCGCCACCTGACCCGTGCCGCCGACGATGCGTGGCCGGAAGTACGGGGCGAGGAGATGCGCCTGGCGATGCGCGCGCTGGGGCGCCTGACCGGGGCTGTGGATGTGGAAGCGCTGCTGGACACGGTGTTCGGGCAGTTCTGTATCGGCAAGTAGGGACGAAGCAGGAGCAGGGAATAAGGTGAACGCCACTTACGATGTGATCGTGATCGGCGGCGGCCATGCCGGGTGCGAGGCCGCCGCCGCCGCCGCCCGGTGTGGTGCGCGGACCATGCTGCTGACCCACCATCGCGCGACGGTGGGGGTGATGTCGTGCAACCCGGCGATCGGCGGGATCGGCAAGGGGCATCTGGTGCGCGAGATCGACGCGCTCGATGGCCTGATGGGCAGGGCCGCCGACCGGGCCGGGATTCATTTCAAGCTGCTCAACCGTTCCAAGGGGCCGGCGGTCCATGGGCCGCGCGCGCAGGCGGACCGATTCCTGTACCAGCAGGCGATCATGGACCTGCTGGGGGAAACCGAAGGGCTGGAAATTGTCGAGGGCGCGGCAGGCGACCTCGTGGTCGATGACGGTCATACGGTGCGTGGCGTCGTGTGCGAGGACGGGCGCGTATTCCATGCCGGGGCGGTGGTACTGACGGCGGGCACGTTCCTGCGCGGTGTCATCCATGTCGGCCATGACAGCCAGCCTGCGGGCCGCGTAGGGGAGGCCCCGGCCCGAAAACTGGGTGAACGGTTGCAGGCGCTGGGCCTGCGGATGGGGCGGCTCAAGACCGGCACACCCGCCCGCATTGCCCGTGACAGCATCGACTGGGACGCACTGGCGGAGGATCGGGGCGATGCGATCCCCGAACCGTTCAGCCGCATGACGGACACGATCACCAACCCGCAGGTGTCGTGCCGCATCACCGCGACGACCCCGCGCACGCATGAAATCATCCGCGAACATCTGCACCTGTCGGCCATCTATGGTGGGGCGATTTCGGGGCGGGGGCCGCGCTACTGCCCCTCCATCGAGGACAAGGTCGTCCGCTTTGCGCAGCGCGACAGCCACCAGATCTTCCTCGAACCCGAGGCCCTGCCGGGCAATCCGGGGGGCGACCTGGTCTATCCCAACGGGATCTCCACCAGCCTGCCTGCGGATGTGCAGGAACAGATGCTGCATTCCATCCCTGGGCTGGAACGCTGCCGCATCGTGCGTCCCGGCTATGCGGTGGAATATGACTATGTCGATCCGCGCGAACTGACCCCGGCGCTGGAACTCAAATCCCTGCACGGCCTGTTCCTTGCGGGGCAGATCAATGGCACCACGGGGTATGAGGAAGCGGGCGCGCAGGGCATCCTCGCGGGGATCAACGCGGCACGTCGCGCGGCGGGCGAGGGGACGGTGACGCTGGATCGTGGCACGGCCTATATCGGCGTCATGATTGATGACCTGACGACGCAGGGCGTGTCCGAACCCTATCGCATGTTCACGTCGCGCGCGGAATATCGCCTGACGCTGCGTGCCGACAATGCCGACCTGCGCCTGACGCCGCTGGGCATGGAATGGGGCTGTGTCGGTCCCGCACGACGCCAGCGTTTCGAGGCGGAGCGCGCGTCGATCGAGACTGCCATGGAACGCGCCCGCACCGAAACCTACCCCCCCGAAGCCCTGCGGCGGGAGGGGATTGCGGTCTCCGCCGATGGGCGCGCGCGTTCGCTGCTTGACGTCATGGCGACGGGGGCGGCGATGGAGACGGTGGAGAAGATCGCCCCATGGCTGGCTGACCTGTCGCCACGGGTGCGCCAGCATGTCGCGACCGAAGCCCGCTACAGCGGATACCTGTCGCGGCAGGAGCGCGAGATCCGGCAGCTTGCCAGTGACGGGCGCATCACCCTGCCGCATGACCTTGATTACCGCGCGATCGGTGGCCTCAGCGCCGAAATGCAGGAACGCCTGTCGCAGGCGCGGCCGGTGACGTTTGGCGCGGCACAGCGTATCCCCGGTATCACGCCCTCGGCGCTGGTGGCGGTGCTGTCGCATGTGCGGCAGGTGGCCTGAGGCATGGCACGCGACATGACGACGCAGGAGGCGATCCTTGGACATGTTTCACGTGAAACAGGCGAGCGCCTGACGGCCTATGCCGACCTGCTGGTGCGCTGGAACGCGCGCATCAACCTTGTCTCCCGTCCTGATCTGGCGCAGTTATGGCCCCGCCATATTGCCGACAGCCTGCAACTCGCCACCCTGATCCCGGCGGGCGCGCGGGTGGTGGATATGGGATCGGGCGGGGGCTTCCCCGGACTGGTCATCGCGATGGCGACCGATGCGCATGTCACGCTGATTGAATCGGACCAACGCAAGGCCGCGTTCCTGCGGGAGGCATCGCGCGTGGCGGGGGTGCGCACCCGTGTCATCGCCACCCGGATCGAGGCGGCGGATGCCGGGCCTGCCGACGTGGTGAGCGCACGCGCGCTGGCCCCGCTGCCGCAGCTTCTGCAATGGGGTGTGCGGTTTCTGGACAAGGAAGGATCCTGCCTGTTCCTGAAGGGCAAGAACGCAGACGAAGAACTCAACGCCGCCCATGCCGACTGGTGCATGGCGGTGACCCGAATTCCAAGCCGCACCGATGCGGATGGTGTCATTCTTAGATTGAGCGATATAAGGCGTGTCACAGACCACAACCATGCAGCCGGTCGATAAGGCCGCGCATACCCCCCGCATCATCGCCCTTGCGAATCAGAAGGGCGGTGTGGGGAAAACAACAACAGCCATCAATCTTGCAGCCGGCCTTGCGACGGCGGGATTTCGCGTCCTGCTGATCGATATTGACCCGCAGGGCAATGCCTCCACCGGGTTGGGGATCGGTTACGAAAACCGGCGTCGCGGGACCTATGCCCTGATCGGGGAGGACGCACCGGCGGCGGACCTGATACAGGAAACCTCCATTCCCGGCCTGTCGGTTATCGCGGCGGATACGGAACTGGCGGGGGCCGAACTGGAACTGGTCATGTCGGACCGGCGGGAATTCCGCCTGCGTGACGCCATTGCGCGGATCGGGGGGGAATATGACGTCATCCTGATCGACTGTCCGCCCAGCCTCGGCCTGCTGACGCTCAACGCGCTGGTGGCGGCGCAGGCGGTCATCGTGCCGTTGCAGTGCGAGTTCTTCGCGCTGGAGGGGATCAGCCAGTTGGTGCGCACGATCAACAGCCTGTGCAAGTCCCTGAACACGGCGCTGAAGCTGGAGGGGATCGTGCTGACGATGTATGACCGGCGCAACAACCTGTCGGAACTTGTCGCCGCTGACGCGCGCGGGTTCTTTGGCGATCGCGTGATGGAGACGGTCATCCCGCGCAACATCCGCATTTCCGAGGCGCAGAGCCACGGTCAGGCCGTCATGTTCTACGATGCCCGATCTTCCGGAAGCCAGGCGTACAGGGCGCTGTCGGAGGAAGTGATCGCACGTCTTGCGCTCAAGGCAGGCAGGAAAGGGAAGAAGCAGGGATGAAACCGAAGAAGGACGCCGCCCGTCCGCGACTGGGCCGGGGGCTGGCCGCATTGCTGGGCGATCAGGTGAACATGCTCAATCCCGCGCCGGGGCTGGAACCGCGCAAGCCCATGGACAGTGGTTCGGTCCTGCCGGTCGATGTGCTTGAACCCGGTCCGTTCCAGCCACGCCAGCACATGATGCCCGAGGCGCTGGAGGAACTGGCGGAATCCATCCGCACGCGCGGTATCCTGCAACCGATCCTGGTCCGTCCGCACCCGGACCGTCCCAACGTGTTCCAGATCATCGCGGGGGAGCGGCGCTGGCGCGCGGCGCAGTTGGCTTCCCTGCATGAGGTGCCGGTCCATATCCGTGCGCTTGACGATGGGGATGCGATGGCGGCCGCGCTGGTGGAAAACCTGCAACGCGCCGACCTCAACGCCATGGAAGAGGCAGAGGGGCTTCAGCGCCTGCTGGATGATTACCGCCTGACGCAGGAAGAACTGGCCGGGGCGATCGGCAAGTCACGGCCCCATGTCGCCAATATGGTGCGCCTGTTGCAACTGCCGACGCCGGTGCGCGACGCCGTGCGGGAAAAGGAACTGTCAGCGGGTCATGCGCGCGCGCTGCTGGCGCATCCCGATCCTGTCGCGGCATTGAAGGTCGTGCTGAAACAGGGCCTGAATGTCCGCCAGACCGAGGCGCTGGCGAAAAAGACGGCCACAAAGCGTCAGGTGGCGGCAAAGCAGGAAGAAAAGAACCACGAAAACCCGGAGATCGGTGCGCTGGAACGCGAACTGACGGCGAAGCTGGGGCTGAAGGTCCATATCACGTTTGATGGCAAGGGCGGGACGCTGCGTGTCGATTACCGCTCCCTTGATCAGTTCGATGGATTGCTGAAGCTGTTGCAGGCGTAAGGGGGGGAAGGGGTTCTTTTTTGGGGCCTGTTGGGAATTATGCTTTTTTCAAGCATCTGCATATGATTCAAAGCCTGTATGGATCGCTTCGTACTGACAGACGCCC